>JAGOKN010000065.1 GCA_017994575.1 Nitrosomonas sp. | reverse complement strand
GCATCCAGGCGTGCACTACGAAGAGATTTTCAGCGCATTGAATGAAGCAAAGTATTGAATGGTAAATTGTGAGCCAATCTGTCGATCATTTCGTAACACAAATCAATTCATCCCAATTTGTGGTGTAGTTTGGACTTTTATTTCCCTGTTTCATCTTCCAAGGTTGCTTGAATCCCTCGGATGCAAGTTTCAAAGTGCCTCGACCCATACGAGCATTGATTTGATCCATGACACTCATCAACTTGCTGGATTGATTGTCTGCTGCTGATACCGAACCAAAGAGATCCAGTTGCCGGTATTGCCTCGGCACCAGTTCAGACAACATCACCCCCGCTTTCTGATACTTATAACCGCTGCGATAAATTTTGCGTAATCCCCATAGCGCAACCTTGGTCAGCAATCTCGTATCGTCGGTTTGTCTTGGCAACGCAATCGTCATGCCGTTGGCGTAATAAGGTTCTTTCTCATTGAATGGACTGGTGCGAATATTGACGTGAACCGATCCGGCATAAGATTGTTGCCCGCGTAGTTTTTCTGCGGCACGACTGATGTAGAGGGAAACCGATTCTTCCAGACTGGCCAGATCGGATACAGGAATTCCGAAGGAACGGGAACTGACGATCTGTTTTTTCGGAGGATTAATTTCTTCCAGTTCGATACAGGCAGTGCCATTGATTTCGCGAATGGTTTTCTCCATCACGACTGAGAAACGGGCGCGTAGTTGCGATGGCGATGCTGTTTTGAGATCCAGCACGGTTTTGATGCCTATTTCATGCAATTTGGGTGCAAGCCGTCTGCCAATGCCCCAGATTTCCCCGACTTCAATTTTGCTGAACCAATCTTCTTGTTGCCGGAGTGGCATGGCATTCAGATCGCACACACCATTGAACTCAGGATTCTTTTTGGCAATGTGGTTAGCAAACTTGGCCAGCGTCTTGGTTGATCCAATTCCGACACAAACCGGCAATCCCGTCCATTGCTTGATCCGCTGACGGATATGCCGACCATAGAGAATTTTGTTTTGTTTTCTGAATCCAGTCAGATCAAGAAAGCATTCATCAATGGAATAAATTTCCTGGTTTGGGCTAAACACTGCCAGTATGCTCATCACTCGATTGCTCATGTCGGCATACAAAGTATAGTTGGATGAGTAGGCAATGATTCCGTGTTTCTTGGCCAAGTCTTTTAGCTGGAACCATGGCTGTCCCATTTTGACGCCCAGTGCTTTCACTTCGTTACTTCTGGCAACTGCGCAACCGTCATTATTGGATAGCACTACAACCGGTTTGTCTTCCAGTTTGGGATTGAATACCCGCTCGCAACTGACATAAAAGTTGTTCACGTCAATTAACGCGATGGAGCGGTTATGCTTATCCATGCAATGTGATCACTTCCACATCTTTGCGGTTCAGGAATGTCAGTAGATACCGGTATGTATCACGGTCAAAATGTGGATGAGTCGCTATTTCATCAAACTCCTGATGATCTCTCACTGTTCCAAGATGACACCATTGATCAAAGACATGCATTTCTGTCATGTCATTATCCGGATTATGCTCTCGAATCCCGATGCGACCATCAAACGGCCACGCTAAAAGCTTGTAACCACTTAAGGCTGTCAAAAGGCGTAGGCGATGTGATTCCGCAGATTCTTTGTCCGCACATAAGCCTTTACAATGTTTTAATTGATGAGAAAAACACACGCCAGAGCCTTTTTCCAGCCCTAATGCCTTATCACATAACCCATGCTCATCAGCAAGCTTATTTAGAATCTCCAGTGCTTGTCGTTTGGTTTTGAAAGTGCCATAAACATTCTCTAACGTAGTCCAGTCAATATCACTTTCATAAATCAAAGTAACCAATGGCCGGGCCGCGGGGTCATCTGAAACCTGCCATGCACATAATTGTCTCTCACGTCTGAGCTGCCGATTGTGGATAGGCTGATATTCTTTAATCAAGTGCGATTCTAATAGCAGTGCTCCTAACTCCCCACTGGTTACACGGTACTCGATTCGCTTAATTTCTTGGGCGATGCGCATTTCCTTGGCTGAACTATGATCACCCTGAAAGTGACTGAGTACACGCGTTCTCAAAGTGACACTTTTACCGACATACAGCAGTGCACTCTCACCATGGAATAAATAAACACCGAAGGTATCCGGTATAGCATTGATCTCAAGTTGCTCGAGATTAGCCGGAATGGCTTGCTGTTTCAGTAATGCCAGGGCGGCTTCCTGAACAGCATGCTCACCTAATTCATTGATGGCTACACCGATGAATGCCGCCATCATTTCCGTATCACCCATGGCCCGATGGCGATTCTCGCAAACCAGTTTGAATCTTTCTATAATGGCATCTAAGCCATGTCCTTTATGTTGCGGGTATAGTTTTCTTGAAAGTTTAACCGTGCACAGGAGTTTTTTCTGGAAGGTAATGCCAATGCGCTTAAACTCATTTTTGAGGAAACCATAATCAAAACGCACATTGTGAGCGCACAAAACGGCATCATCGACCCAATCTAGCAGCGTGTTGCGAACTTCAAAGAAAGTCGGCGCATTTTTTACCATGCTCTGGGTTATACCGGTCAGCCGCTGAATGAACGGTGAGATACTGACTTCTGGATTGATGAGCGTAGTCCAACGACCGACTTCAATACCGTTCTCATACCGGATTAAGCCTATCTCAGTAATACGATCTTGAGTTGGGGTAGCACCCGTTGTTTCCAGATCCAGCAATACATAACACGGCAACAACGTACTCATTTGAAACGACGGAATGATCCTATCACGACACCAAAAATCTCAAACTGCGTATCTGGACGAATGTAAATGGGTTTGTAAGCACCTGATGAATTGGCTGGCATCAGCCTGGGCATTCTGTTCGCCCCGTAATCAAGGATTTTAATGGTGAATTCACGGTCAACCACTGCCAGCACAATATCACCGATGCCTGGTGTCTTTGATCTATCTACCACAACTTTATCGTCTGGCAGTAAACCCACATCAATCATCGAATCTCCCTTAATCGTAACGAAGAACGTTGATGCGGCATGATCAATTAGAAATTCACTGACATCGAGGCTTTTCTCGACATGATCATCTGCCGGACTGGGAAAACCTGCTGCCACTTTGGTGGAAAAAAGCGGTAACAAGGTCGGTTGATCGCTAGTGACGGGAATAAAAAACTCATCCACGTTGGTTGCCTCACTATCGGAGCCTATTCTTTTGCGCTGGTATGCATCCAGAAAGTTTTTGATGGTAGCTCCCTGACTTTGCGGTATACGCATTGTCACCGTCGGCTCACCATACTTACCCTGACCAGATGGCCTACCTGCATTTTCTCTTTTCCCGCCACGATTTGACATGTTTGAGTCACTCCATATTTGATATATGAAACAGTATTCAAACACACCGGCTATTGCGATGTCAAATCCACAAAACAATGAAAGTGAAATTCCAGATAATAGAAAGCTAACTGCTAGATTTCGTCAGAAGTTGATAGTTTTGGTTCTGATACTTTGATCAAACGAGGCCAGCGGTCATGTATCCAGGCATATTCATGTGGGGTATTGATAGTCACCACATAAACCCGAGTTTCTTTGTCTCTTTCTGCCAATAATCCCTGAATCACCATTCTTGTATCCAAAGGTACCCAGTGAGATTGGTTGTCATGGTCTTTTTCCATGAACTGGTCAGCAGCGATTAAAATTGGTCTGGGGTGCCAGGGTTTCCATTTGCCGCTTTTGATGGAATTCAGTCGTGCCCAGCCGCCATTCGGAAATTTACCGGTGGCTTCATCCTTGCGCCTGCCCCACGTTATCCAGGTAACATGGCCATCTCGCAAACGCACCGGCAACCGCGCACTCGGTTGCGGGAAATATATCTTTCCGCCCTGATATTCAATTCCGCCGCACATAATAACCCGGCCATTAGCTGTTGCGTGAACGTGAAATTGTTTTTGTGGCTATTGAAATTAGCCGTTGACTATCTTCATGCTCAAAGGACGGCGCCATACGCTTGATTTCATCGCTGCGCAATTGATGACGTTTTGCGGTCAATTGCCAATTACCCAGACTTTCCCCGATCTTTTGTAATGCTAGGTCTGTTACTGACTGATTTAATGCAAAATAGTCTGCCAGCTCCAGACAAGTATCTAATGATGGCTTAACGCTTTGGTTAAACACCAGTTGATGCACTCGCTGGATAAAAGGCTGGGTTGTCGGGTTTAAATCATAGGCAGGTGCCAGCCGCCATCCTTGGGATGCGCGCAAAAAACCATGGTTACGGAGATGATCATCAATATTGCCAGTCATAACGTTGAATGTCATACGCCGCCATAATTCCAGGCGGTCTTGTGCAGGCTGCGCAGATTCACGATTAATGGCATCAGCTATTTCCAGATAACTCGCACCTTCCTTGGTATCTTCATTACGTCCTAATAGTGTCATGGCAGACATAAAAGGGGTACGCAGTGTTTTCTCACGGTCAAATCGTTTGACCAGAAGAACCGGCGAATCACTCTTTGCATTTAAAACCCTGAATGCTGTTATCTCAATTCCGGCTTGTTGTGCAAGATCCAGCATAACGGCTTCCCACAAACTGACTCGTTCGGTATCGTTCTGTGAAGAAAACTTGGCAATCCAGAGCTCACCTGCATCTTCAATCGCCGCTTTGGGTCGCGCTCCGCCAAGCGATGAGCCAGGCTGCGCAAGCATGGCAAGATCAGCGGCGGTCTCAGTACCGTTCTCAAAATGCCTGGCTGCGGTTTCAAGTTGTCGCATATGAATCAACTTGGGAATATTTGTATGTCCTGCAAGAAACACGTCGGGCGTATTGCTGTGACTTAAACGAAGTCCGCCCATGCGCATGTAATCACTAACGCCCAGCATATAGTCACTTTCACTTAAAAAGATACCGGTTGTGCGTGTCTGAATCAGTCTGCCCCAACGATCCGGTGAAATATCCTGGAAAGCACCCCAGAGCCGGTTGTTCAAATACGGCATATCAATCAGCAAGGGGAGTTCCGGATCAATGGCAAAGCGATTGGGGTGTTTGATCCAGGTGCGTTCATAGATAAAGCGGTAGTTTTCCCTGCCACGGCTTTTATGAATCTCCAAGTGACCAATGCGATGTAATTGTCCTTGCCAATCCAATGAGACAAGCAGATGCGTATCACTCATTTAGAAACTCTGACTCGTTTGGGTAGTTTTTCATCCATCAGATCCAGACCGAGGGAATCATGGGTACGATCCAAGAGCATTTCGAGTTCATCGGCTTTACCGAGGATATATAACGCCATCGCGTAATTGCCCATACTGGTATTTGGTTCGCCGCGTTCAATTTTTGCAACTGTTACCCGTGTAACGCCCATGCGCTCAGCCATCAATTGCACAGTAATTCCCCGGCGCTTTCTTGCGTCACGAATATCACCGCCAAGTTTCTTCAGGACTTGTTCAACACGAAATGATCTGACAGACATAATGAATACTATAGAGCACATGAAATAGTATAAAGATCACTATAGTATACTATATAAGTATTAAATACCGAATAACTGTCAGCGTGTACGACTTTTGCGTTTTCCCAATCCGCCATCTTCCTTCACAAAGGCTCTCTGCTTCCTAAAAATGGCACTTATTTCACCGGACATGGACGCAAATAACCCTTCTTCCCGCAATGAACGATAATCAGAGCCCTCTACGGTTAGCACATCTTTTAGTATGCCAACTTCACAGGCTTTAGATAATACCGGATGTCTGTAATCATTAGCATTCGTGATGGCAAATACGGTATTGACGCCGGAATTGCGTGCAAAATTTTGTAATCGTGCCAAAAGCAGATTTTGAGGACGATTAAGTACCGATAAAGGTAACTCACTTAACGATAATACATAACCTGTTGCACTGATGCCTATCAAGTTAAAAAACTGATCCCGTTTTTTTAAAGCATGGCCTATCTTTGCCAGATCCTCCGGTGAGGCTATTTTCTCCAGGAGCAGTTCATGACTTTTATAATGATTATTCTGATAGCCTCCTGCCTGATCGCCCATCCAATCCACAAAATCGACATGACCGTCTTTAGCAATGACACTGTATTGACTGGTATTGATAACGACATGGCCTTTGAAACTCGGAACAAATGATGCGATTATTTCTGTAAGCCTGACATCCTGACTCGATGGCGTAGCATTACCCGATGGATGGTTGTGCAATAACCAGTAACCATCTGCTTTAACATGTCGCCTAGTCTTTTCTATCAAAGCACCCAGATCATGTTTGGCATGTCCAATCTTCTCCAAATAGACTGCACCCGGCAACCTGGAACTCACAGCAGTATGATGAACGATGCGATTCATACGGGTATAGAAGATTCTCAGTGTCTCATAACGCGGATCACGCAGTATTTGCGCCATCACTGCCAGATCATGGCCTGACTTGATGGGCTGATTCAGGAAGGTGGTTCCTCCTTTTTCTTTGAAGTCTTTTGGGAAATCACAACCCAGTAAGGTGCCACCTGCCCATCGAGCATGAGCTTCAAGCAGTTCTGTATAGGCGCATCGACCTGCTTCCTTTTGCTTTTCGGTAGTACCGGGACGAGTCTCAATTTTTTCATAAAGATCACCTTCATCAGAATTGGATGGGGTTCCTGGAATCTTCAGCCTATTATCGCGCATCTTGCGGCCTCCTTATCAAATCACCTTACCAATGCCCGTTTTTGCTTGATTTCCTGCTGCTTAGGTTCAATAGGGACTTGTAACTTCAATAAGCTGTCCTGTTTAGCCTGCTGAGATATTTTTTCAGTAACCGATCCAATCTGACGTTTGACGGCCTCAATACCCAGCACGCTTTTATTGGCGAGATCATTAAAATCATTTAATTTCTTTGATACCTGCTCATTAGGTGCAAAAACCGGAAATACCGCAGCCCCATTTACCAATGCCGCTGCTTCAAGCGCTTTTTCCTTGCCGGGATTTTTGCCAGCGGTGGATTCCAGGTGATGATCATCGTCTCCCGCAATAATGATGGGCTTGTGCGGGTATTTATGATGTAAATCCTGCGCTACTTTGGGCAGATTCCCCGAATCAAATGCGACTATGACAGGATAATTCAGCGCCAGAGATAACGTGTCTGCGGTGGCATAACCTTCAGCTATCACAATGGCCGGTAGCGTGTTAATTGTTTCGTCCAATCCCTGGTCGTTGTTACCCGCCACATGAAAATTATTCTCCTTTTTGCTACCAGCTACAAAAAGCTTTGCACCACTCGCCTGGATCGTTTGCACACTCCAGATTTGTCCATGAATATCTTGTGCGGCCAGCAACAAATCACCGGCTGTTAGGACAATACTCTCTGGATTTTCATCGCGCAATACTTTGACTTCCTGCCAGTTCTGACCAATTTTGATGATTGAGTCATTGGGTAAATCATCCGCATTCTGTGGCACAATTCTCAGATCGCCTGGCCGGACACGCTTCTCTTTCAGATAAGGATGTTCGGAATCGGCAACAGGTGCGATAGCCAGCAAGGTTTGAATTGCATCAGCAACCTTAATTTGCTGTGCCTGTTGCTCAGCTTTTCTGTTTTGCTGCTTGATAGCGGCCTGGGCGATCAGCTCGGCTTTTTGCACATCCGTTAACGAATAACCCTTGGCCTTCCAGCGCGTCTCTATACCGGTTCGATTATTCTTGAAATACCCAGCAGGATGCCCATCCAGATGCACCACATAAAAACCTGATTTCTCACCTGACTTGTCACCGATAACTTTAATTCTGTGTGTGCTGCCATCCATCACCGGATGATTACCATCAACCCGGCAACCTTGAGCACGCAGCAAGTCAGCAAATTCAAAGTGCGGATCGATAGCCGGTTCCTGCCGACTGGAAGCATTCTCCGGTAGCCAGCGTTGCAATGTTTGGATATCTGCTTCTGACCCTACATACCAGGCACGGGCCTTTTTATCCCAACGAGCTCCTGCAGCCTTTGCCAAATCTTTTTCCGTATAAGGAACAATCAAATATTGACGAGCATTGTCATCGTCTTGCTCGGTCTTGGCTCCTGATATCGATACTCCAGTACTAATTGGATCATTTCGAATGCGGTTTTCATGGATATTGGCAAGCTTGGCGGCCTTTTCATGTTCATTTTGTTCTGCAGCGACATCGATGAGTGCAAGCAGATTGGTTAGATCTTGCGCTTCTTGTTTAGACTCACAATCCTTCACCCATTGAAAAGTCTGATCATCACGCTGCATAGTCACGCCCCAGAATTGTGGCTCCGTGTTTATTGAATCAGCGGATACTATAGACTCAATACCATTTTCATCTGTTTGAATGACGTTACCCTGAATCTGCAACTGCCCATTCCAGTCAGCAGGAATGCTAAAACCCAATTTGTCTGAAGATACTTCTTCAAACTCCAGATTATCAATGCCGCCGCCCCTCGTAAACTTGAGTGCATCGGCAACCAGAATGATGGCATCCTGATCCTTTTTTGACATATCCTGTGTCAGATCATTAAACCGTTTGATATTGTGGGATGCAATGGTGGCCAGATCAGGTGAGAGATTCTGTAAATAAGCTGCGGTGTTTTGCTTGATTTGATCCATCTTGATTGCCTCCTCTGCGTCAACTTTCTGTGCAATTTCCTGTTGTTGTGACAATGCCAGTACATAATCTTGGATTTTTTCCGCATCAGCAGCGGCACGAAATATTTCTGTCGGATCCTCCTGTAGCGCTTTGATCCATGAGTTCACATAAGCCACATGTTGCCCCGGATCATGACCAATACCCAATTCACCACTGAGCAGCATGCTGGCAATTTCAGCGCGTAATTCTTCTTTTGCGTAGCCTTCGCTTCCAAATGGATGCGCGAGATCACGATTTAGGCGCAATTCATGACCTGTCCAGTGGCCCAGTTCATGCAGGGCGGTTGCGTAGTAACGATCGGGGGTTGGAAACTGGTGCTTGTAGGGCAAGTGGATACTGTCGGTTGATGGCCGGTAAAATGCATTGTCTGCCTCGCCATGACGGATCACGGCATTGGACGCCTGTAATATATATTCAGCCCGCTCCAGCGGATCCCAGTCGGGGGCTTTAATATTGAGTTCTGGCAGATTGTCGATTTGTTCAGCATTAAATACGGAGGCATAGAATACTCTGGGGCGCTCAAGCCTGATCTGCTCTTTAATGGGCTGCCCCTCATTATTAAGTACAGGATTCCCGCTATCATCATTTTTGATGCGCTCATCAGTAAATTTCCAGTATTGCACGAGCGTGCTTTTTTCACCTTTGCGCACCTGTGCCCCCAGACTTACCGCTTGCTTGTACGTCAACCAACGCGGATCCGTATACGCACGACTCATCAAGTTCAGGCTATTAATTCCCCGGTAACGCTTACCAGTTGTTGGATTGATAGGTAATGCAGCCAGCAGATCGCCGGGTTCCCACGGCTTTTGCCAGGGCGCAACACCTGTTTTGAGTTGCTCAATCAGATTTTTGGCGACCTGTTCATGAAAAGCCTTTTTAGCCTCTTTCATCGTCAACCTCCGTCGCATGATCAATCGTGCTATCCAGTGCATCTTGCTCACTCAAAGCATCTTCTATGAATGCACCCAGCCTCTCAGCCTCCAAGGGATAAAATTCAGCCTGGAAGCCCGGTATTTCTGCATCGAGTAGCTTTTCTTGGATGATTTCTTTTATGTCTGGATTATCGGTTTCAACATCAATCGGTGGTCTATTCATGGTGTTGCCTCCTTTTAATTAATGACTCCAGGTAAAAACTGGACGGACAACCTGTTGAATCTGATCACGCGCGATCAGTCCGAAATAGCGCGCATCAAAGGATTGGGGGTTCACATCGGATAGCAGCAGATATTCAAAATCATCTAACACCCTTTGATCCAAGTGGTATTGCGGCAATGCATGGCCCTCAGCATCTGCTGTTGACTGGGCGCTGTTGTGCAAATGTTCACCATTCACAATGATGCCAGCCTGATCGATGGAAACCGTATCTCCGGATTGTGCAAACACACGTTTGAGCAACAAACCGTACCTGCCAGGGCAATTGCCTTGATTGATGTAGGATCGATCCTTAGCCATATCAAAAACCGCATTCTGTGGTGGACAGAAGGCGACATAAGCACCGCTTAAAATCGGTTCATCAACGACTTTGTAAAAACCCACTGGCAAGCTGGGTGTGGTATTGATATAAATCCCGCTGATTCGTGCACCAATACTCAGTACAAATACGCTAACGCTTAGGGTCAGAATCAAAACAGCCAGGATTTTGATGGGTTTTTTCATGAAATTGACTCAGTAGAGTTTGAGGTATCTCACAATCCGGTTAATTTATCGCTGAAACTCGGGGGATTCACTTGTGCCCGTGCCGTAAAGGTTTCATCCTGGAAATACAATGGCTGCGTGCCATAGATGGCAGGGAACCCAGCCACATAAATAATCATGTCGCCAGGCTTTGTGATCTTGCCTTCAGCATCTTTCATCGGGCCTGGCAGTCGCATACATTCATCCGGCGTCAATAACGCGCGCTGCGTCTCCTGTAAGGTACGGGTGACATGTCCATGCATCATCGATGAGCGGCGGCCACTGGTGGTAATCTGTTCTTTGATAACCGTGGTCTGCCCGGTCAACTTGGATAAGTGTTCCGCTGTTTCAATCCGGTTAGGGGCAAATGCGGTCTGGATATGACAGTTGGAAGTGATCGCTTCATCATGCCCGTAGCCGGTTTCACGGCTTTTAAGCTGATTTAAGTCCTGGCAGATCAGATAGGCTTTCATGCCGTAGCCTGCGATAAACGCGAGTGATTCCTGAAAGATTTCAAGTTTTCCTAAGCTTGGGAATTCATCGAGCATTAATAGCAACTTGTGTTTGTAATTCGCGCTGGGTTGACCGTCTTTAAACGTGATTCTATCGGCCAGCTTTCGGATGATCATATTGATCAGAATGCGGATTAAAGGACGTAACCGCGATTTATCATTGGGGTGTGACACGATATACAAACTGACAGGATGCTCATGGTGCATGAGGTCTCGAATCTTAAAATTGGAATCACTGATATTGTTTGCGACGATCGGATCGCGATACAAGGACAAAT
This sequence comes from Nitrosomonas sp., assembly GCA_017994575.1. Lineage (GTDB taxonomy): Bacteria > Pseudomonadota > Gammaproteobacteria > Burkholderiales > Nitrosomonadaceae > Nitrosomonas. Next base: position 5,412 of record JAGOKN010000065.1, on the reverse strand, counting down.
ACGATTTGGCCGTCGACAACACGGAACCGGCTTCTTCTTCCGGGCGATCCAGCATATCGCGCGCACTGGCTGCAATCACTGGATGACTCTTGCCATCCAGATAATCCTGCATGGTCATTTCCATCCACAATTCCCTAATATCGCGATCAGGATCAGAGAGCATTGCATCGACAGTCGATAATGTGGCAGGGATTCCTTCTCGCTGCGATTTATACAAAACATGCAAAATGACACCCACCAGCAGTGCCTGACTGGTCTTCTGCCAGTGGGTTTGTAATCCCTTGCCATCCGGATCAACGATTAAGGTGGTCAGGTTCTGAACATCGGCGACTTCCATGCCGCTGCCAATCTGGATTTCATCCAGAGGATTCCAGTGTGCGCTACTTGTTGAAGCTGGATCAAAACGCAGCACTTTGTTTCTGGCATGCTGCTTTCTCCAGCCGGAGGTCAAGGCCCATAACTCACCTTTGAGATCAGTAATGACTGCACTCTGAGTCCAGGAAAGCAGAGTCGGTATGACCAAACTAACCCCCTTGCCAGAGCGGGTCGGGGCATAACACAACACATGTTCCGGGCCGCTGTGTTTCAGATAGTGGGTTTTGCCGGAATTATCCCGCCAGCCGCCGACATAAACCGCATCGCTATGGTTACTCTTGTTATTCTTGCCTGTTGCAAGCAGTCCTGCGGCTACAATGTCCTGCTTATCCGCCCACCTGGCCGATCCATGTAATCCCTGATTGGTTCTGGATGAATTGGCTAATACCATTTTAATGACCAGCACCAATATCAAACCAATGCTGGAAAATAAGATGCCGAAACCTGCCGCCAGATCGAAGATGTTCGAATACTCGCCATACCATTTATTTGCCCATAGCAGAATTGCCCAGGGTTCATAGATGTTAAAGAAGTGCGTGCCTAATTGCGGCTGATAGTTGAATTGGTGGGCAAAATACAGGGTGGCGACTTGGAATCCGCCAATAAGGCAAACAATGGATAATGAGCGAACGATAATCTTGTCTTTTTTGATATTTCTGCTGTCTTTAGAACTCAGATTGATGTTATTCATCAGAGGCTCCTTCTGGTGTTGGAGGTGGTGGATCGTTTTTGACCTGCCGATTGCACTTTATTGACCATGTGCTGTTTCATCAATTGTTGACGGTATTTTTCCAGCTCCTTGTCATCAAAAGTCACGCGCATTTGATTTTGTGCTGCGACCTGTGCTATCTCATGACGAAACGACTCAGTTCCATTGATCGCCAGGTGACTGCCATACTTCTTCATGGCAACATGTAGAATATCCACCAATGCATCTTGTGTTGTATCCGGCAGCACGATTAATCGCTTACCGTCATCGCGAATGGTGGTTGATCCTGCTTTATAAGTAACTGTGCCGATCTTGGTGATCGATTCAACAGAACTGTCTTTAATAAAGCCATCCTTGAAGTAGCCATTAGGTTTATCATGGCTTTGCTTGGCCAATACCTGATTGCCCTTAAATTGACCGATTCTTCTGGATCGCAAAATAGCCAATGCTTGCGTCTTACCATTTTTGGCCTCAAATGCCAGCCAATCCAGCCACCCCATTCTGGAATGAAGGGTTTTAGAACCTTGATAGGCTTTTTGATAATCGCTTTTAATGACTTGAATAGTTGTTTTGAACTGCTGATGTGCAGTTGCATACAGCGCTTTTTTGGCCAATCTCCCAGCTTTGATGCTTTTAATGATGTTGCGCTTGAGTTTGGCTTCCCGTTGGGCACGCTCAATGAGTTGATCTCTGTTTTGTCGCAATATTGCCCACTGGCTTGAATTCTGTCTGGCGCTATTTGCTTGCTCTTGCTGGTATCGCGCATAAAGCTTTGAAGTATCTATCCGGTTTTGTAATGGTTTTGGCTGATATTGTTTGGCGTTTTGTTGTGACGATTGTCCAGAATTATCTAAAGGTACAAATGCACCCAGTCTTTGAGTTAAATTCCCTTTGGATAAAGAGCGATCAATAGAGCTGGCTTTGACAGCTACGCCATTGTTGGCAGCTAATACAAATCCATTGCCACGCTCCTTGATTTCAAGGCCATGTCTAACTAGAACCTGATGCAAGTCCTGCCAGTTGTCCGCGTCTTTGATTTCAGTGAGTGCCTCCCGCTTAATCCAGCCCAGCAAGCTCTCAACACCGGTTCTGGCTTCAATTTCTTGCACTACTCTGGCTGCTTTATCACTCACAGTTTCATGATTAACTTTTGTTAAGCCATATTCCTGTTCGATTTGCTCACAAAGCTTAGCTACTTTCTTGTAGTCATAGTAAGGATTATGGATTGTGAGGTTTTTGGGGTGAATCTTGTTGATTGCGATATGGATGTGCAGGTTATTGGTATCATCGTGGACTACGCTGATGCGTTGATGACCGTTAAAACCCAAGACATCGCAAAATCGCTCTTCAATGGCATTCAGATCAGCATGTGGCAAACGTTCTTCTTCAGGGAAACTCAATACAAGATGGCAGGTTTTGTCTGATTTGGCACGCTTATTCATTTCCTGCGTGTTCTGAATTTCAAGTAAGCCAGCCGTTAGATCGTCTGTATAGCAGTTTGATACCTTGATCTGGCTGACACGTTCACTCTTGTCTTGAGTATCGGTTAGATACTGTATCAACGCAGAGAAATTACTTTTGCGCACTGATTTGATGGGTATGATTTTAGCGATCATCGTATTTAAGCTGCTTAAGTCTAATAGGACTATTCCGAAAGTTATTTTTTAAGCTGCATAATGACATCCAGCATAGTGTTTTGCGTATCTCGAATACTGTTTAGTGTCATATGTAGCTGTGACTTGCCAATCAATTTTGCACGTTTGTCATTGGTGAGCCAAAGTTTGATTAATCCACCCAGCCTGCCAAGATCTCCGTTTATTTTTAGCAGGCTATCTACCTGCTTACTATCAACAACACTGGGCACTTTATAACCCAGACCCAGATTGCGCAGGTACTCTGCCACGGTTAATCCGGCATCCGTTGCTTTACACTTTATTTCAGCTTCCTCGATTGGCAAAACGGGAACCCTGAGCTTCTTCTCTCTTCTTTCTTTTTTGATTGTGTTGGGGTTCTTTTTGTCAATCATTTCAATTTTCCTCGAAGAGCAAGATCAACGTTGAGCACAAAGTGCGAATAAGTTGGAGTGGAGATGGCCATCTCCACATATCTTGCCCGGTTATGTGAGTTTTAAGAAATATACTAACACTATAATCGATGTTTGCAAATAGTTTATTTTCGTTATATCATAATTTCAAACAGTATAAAAATACTTGAAATAAGCTTTATTCAACTAAATAACAGTCACTTGGAAACAAAAAGAAAGCATAAGCAATTAATTGATACTGAAAGCAACAAAAAGAAACAGAAAGGAAAGCAAAAAAACAAAAAGCTGTTTGGACGCCAAGATAAATATTTTTGTGGAAATTGTGTGATGACTAAATCCTTATCCGATCGAATCGCACTTTATGCGGATAAAAACAAAAGTACCGGTAAGCAATTTTTACCGGCGTTCATCGCGTTAAAGCCTGATATTGAGCAGGCACTCAAGGATGGCTGGACGATTCGGCAGATCTGGAACATTTTGCATCAGGAAGAAAAAATCAAATGTTCATATCAATGGTTCAGGACTTTGGTCAATCGACATATTGGTGAGGACAGAAAGCAGCATCCGCGCATTGATCAAGGAAAGTTAGCTGGGAGTAATCATGAAGGATTTCGTTTTAATTCTGCAACTGAAAAAGAGGAGTTGGTCTGATGGCTAAAATACATATGATTCTGCAAGGGAAGGGCGGAGTAGGGAAGTCGTTCATATCATCCACGCTAGCACAACATAAGTTTGCCAAAGGCGGCAATCCATTATGCATTGATACAGATCCGGTTAATGCAACTTTTTATGGATTTAAAAAACTCAATGTTAAGCAGATTAATGTCATGAACAATGATGAGATTGATCCGAGAAAGTTTGATGATTTAATTGAATTGATAGCTAAAGCAGACAATGACGTCATTATTGATAATGGTGCCAGCACCTTTGTACCGATGTCACATTACCTCATCAGCAACCAGATACCCGCCTTGCTTTTAGATATGGACCATGAATTGGTTGTACATACCGTTATCACCGGCAGTCAGGCTTTGCTAGATACGCTGAATGGCTTTGTGCATTTGATCAAGCAGTTTCCCAAAGAAGCATTGTTTGTCGTCTGGTTGAATCCTTATTGGGGCGAAATCACCATGAATGGCAAGCAGTTTGAGGAAATGAAAGCTTATGTGGATAACAAAGCGCGAGTGTCAGCCATTATCCGAATCCCACACTACAAGCCTGAGACTTTCGGCAAGGATTTGAGTGAAATCCTGCAATCGAAATTTACCTTTGATGAAGCGCTGAAGAATAGTGCTTTGCCGGTGATGGTACGCCAAAGGTTAACGATTATCCGCAGACAGCTTTTTACCAACATTGAAAATGTGGCTGCGGTTTTAACATGAGTACCGACAAATTAGATGCGCTCATTGAAAGAGTAGCATCAGAACACGGCATTGTTCTGTCACAGGATGATCCGGTATTGATGATGCATACGCTCAACGAAGTATTGCTGGAACAAAATGAGAAGGCCCATGCTGAGCTGTTAAGCAATTACCAGGCGATATTGGAAGAGAGTTTTAATCAGTGGCAAACAGTCGCCAGCAAAAAAGCCAATGCGCTGATTAATGCACAACAAAACAATTTCAGCAAAAACAACGATCAATTAATAGACCAAAGCATGCAGTTAATCAGTGAAAAATTCATAATCGCTATTAATCATGATATCCGTGAACTGGTCAGAATTTCCAGACAGGCGGCCATTATGAATTTATTTGCTGCTGCTCTGGTATTGGTTTCAGCGGTATTGATTCTAGCGATCTTGAGTTAACAACAAGAATTTTAATTTAAAAAAACAATATAGTTCTAGCGCGCAAAGAATGTAACAACGAAGCCATTAATTGAGAGGAAAGAGTTCACGTAAACTTGAAAAGCATTGGAGCTAGATAGATGAGCGAAAAAAACTTAACCCTAAGCAAAATAATTGAGTCCAGCGAAAACGTGGAAGAGGTTGATCCAGTGGTGGCCGCACAAATTATCGGAGTAAAAATAAATACACTCGCTTCATGGCGCTGCACAAAGAAAGAAACTATCCCTTTCTACAAAATAGGTAGCAAGGTCAGGTACAAAATATCTGATTTGATCGCTTGGAAAGAAAGTAAAAGAGTGTCCTAGAAATGGTTGCTAGATTGCTGCAATGTAACCCCAGCGTAACCCCGGAAACAAAAATGGCTTGCGTGTAAATTGCAAGCCATTGATTTTATGGTGCCGACACCAAGAATCGAACTCGGGACCTTCTGATTACAAA
>JAGOKN010000064.1 GCA_017994575.1 Nitrosomonas sp. | reverse complement strand
GTGCAAAAGTTTGCGACGTTGTCTGTCGAAGGCATTCATTTTAAAAGTAACCTATGTATTAATGAATAACGCGATGGAGTCTCAGTTTTGCAGTTAGAGATATATTACAATGTTGACATAGATTATGTCGCAGCGATGTTAAATAACCACTGAAGGAAAATACTCTACAATGATTCGGATACTGAAGCCAATGGTCACTTTTCTAATGTTCGTGATCGTGCTGTTTGCAATGACAACGATTTTATCTATCACAACGCAATATCCCACTTGGATTTGTGCCACTTTCTCAGCGGTTTGTGCAATATGGATCGGTTGGTCTACATGGCGATTGGTTTCCGGGGAAAAAATAGGTGTCGGCTCCGCGGTAATCAGTGGCGCGCTCATGCTGGGAAGTCTCAGCTTTATCATTGGTTTCCTGGGGCCTATCGCTATTACAAAGGATACCAGTCAGGGGCCATTCATCGGGTTGTTGATTGCGGCACCGGTAGGCGTGATTATGGGGGCTATTGGCGGTTATCTATATGCTGCTAGGCAAAATGCGGTGGGTGATTAGCTAAACAAAAAGCTCCATGGTTATTTTGCACGCCATGCGCACGCAAGAATCTGCTGGCATCGATTATTGGCGCGATTTGTAAGAATTTTCACTCAAGTTGAGTCAGCTTATTCATTATGCAGAGGTCTATTTAATCTCCTAGAGAGTTACGTGTGAGCGCTATCAATCACCTGTCCACCTGTCAGTTGAGTAAAGTGTGAGAAATCGCTCCAGATAGCTGTTCATATCACAATTGAATTGGAATTGATGTCAGAAACAATGGGAATAAATCCGCTAAATCGAGATTGTTGATTCATGGAGAATGATAGGATTGGATCTTATAAAATTAGTGAATAACCAATTTTGATGACTGACTGTCCTGATCTTTATTTAAATGAGCATTATTCTTACTTATTTGCGCGGATATGCTTTGGTGATCGACAAAGCGCTATTATTTCTTTGCACGGCATGGATGAGCATTCTGATAGCACTCAACTATAGGTTGGGTATCGAACAAGGATTGATTAAAGCATTAGATTCCCGCTTCGATCAGTGGGTGGCACTTTTTCTGGTTTACTGCAGCGCATTTATCGTTCCGTATATATTTGTCATAGTATTCAGAAGGCAACAGATAACAACTCCGCCGATGTTTTGGTTGTTGCTGCTGATTGCGCCTGTATTGTTTGCATTCAAAGTGAGTGTCGCCAATCCGCTGGAAAATGAAATCAATGGCATATGGGGAGCCTATCTGATCAGTGTCACGACGTTGCCGTTTAAATGTTTAGTCGTGCTTATTCCGCTGATAGTCATCTATAAGTTGCTGCCTGCACAACCCAGTTTCTGGGGATTTACATTTCAGGGTGTTGAATGGCGAACCTATGGCTGGATGCTGGTTTTGATGATGCCGCTGATCCTGTTTGCCAGTACGCAGGCGGATTTTCTGAATGCTTACCCCCGATTAAAGCAAATCGCATTTATTGAGTCGCATACGAATAATCCGTTGTGGTATCAGTTGCTGTATGAAATCAGTTATGGCGTTGATTTCATTACCATAGAGTTATTCTTTCGAGGATTTCTAGTATTTGCATTTGCTCGTTATGTCGGGGCAGCAGCTATTCTGCCGATGGCAACATTTTATTGCAGCATTCATTTTGGCAAGCCCTTGTTTGAATGCGTCTCTTCTTTATTTGGAGGATTGGTGCTGGGTGTGATTGCTAGCAGAACTCAATCCATCGTGGGTGGTTTGACCGTGCATCTAGGTATTGCCTGGATGATGGAGTTAGGTGGTCACTTTGGCAATTTATGGACGAGACAAATGTAATGTCGATAATAAGCCATATTTTATACTGCGGTGGGTAGAAGGTTATCAAACAATAGTGGACCGCTGTCAGGCAGCCCACTATTGTTTAGCTGAGTAATAGAAACTTCAATAATTCTTTATTTATGTGAAAGTCTGACAGTTCCGGCGCTATCCAAATATGCACCCAGTCGTTTTGCCAAGTAAACTTCTTTGACACCTGTTGACGAGCTGGTTTTGGTTTCCAGACCAACGCCACAGTCATAGATTTGAGCGTCTAATATGGCAACACGTGTGTTGTGATTTTCATTGATGGCTTTGTCAATGAAGTTAGTATAAGTGTTGTTGGCGCCTTTGGAAGTATCCACTACCACAGTTCCATCGGGCAGTGTGACAATGACACGACCATTGGCGATCAAGGTTGCTGTTGCATTGGCTTCAGCCAGCAATATTGCATAAGTAGCCTGATTGGTAACGTTATTCAATTTGTTTCTGAAAATGGTCACTTTTGCTGGAGTAAGTATGGCATTCAAGGTGTCGTAAGGTGCTGCGGCTAATTTAGTGGTAACTTGCGGTGCGCATGCTGCCATTGCATTGAAACTAGTAACGAATAATGCAGTCAATACAAGAAGAACTAATGAGGCTTTTTTCATTTTGTAATCTCCAATTTATTTATAAATACCTTGAAACAAGTACGACCTGGTTAAAGTGACCGTAAATGCATCGGTTGTAATCAACATAAGTCTTATCAATCTGATGCTTGACTTATGTTGGTGGAAATACTAACAGTCGATAATGTCACGCTCATGACAGTATTGTTAAGGTTGAGAGATAACGGGAACGAGGTTGAGTCTTATGAAAGTGATTTTTCTGTGTTTGACAACATTCTGGATACTCGGTAGATTCTTCGGCCAAAAAGGGGTTCATATTTTCTATGTCCCTATTGTCGCTTAATGAATTATTGTCTAGTTGGTATTACCTCACAGTAAAAAAATTTGAATCCATTTGCGTATAATGCGTACTTCTTAAAAGAATGAGTCACGCCTATGTCTGAAGTAGCATCCATAATTCCAAGTACCAGTAATAGTGCAGGTTTAAGTGCACAAACCATTGTTGAATTGAATGATCGTTATCGTTCTCTTGATTTTGAAGCGCGTTTGCGCAGGCTGTATACGGATTTTCAGTCTGAGAAAATCATGGTGACGTCATCCTTTGCGGCAACGTCTGCGTATTTTTTGCATATCATTTCCCGCATTCGTCCGGAACAAATCATTTTCTTCATCGATACCGGATTTCATTTTCCGGCAACCCTTCTTTACAGGGATTATCTGATCGGACTCTATCATTTAAAAGTGAAAGATGTGAAAGCCGATGATTATCAGCACCAATACAGTGAAAAAGAAAAACTTTATGAGACGGACCCAGATTTTTGCTGTTCAATCAATAAGATTAGTCCACTGGAAGCCATCAAACCCAATTATGATATTTGGGTCTCCAGCCTCATGAGCTGGCAAACGGACCACCGTGCCGGTCTGGATATTTTTGAAGAGCGTCGCGGAATTATTAAATTCAATCCGATGATTGATGTATCAAGGGAGGAGCGTGATGCTTATATTCTCGAACATAAGCTGCCGTTCCATCCATTAGTCTCGGACGGTTATTCTTCCATCGGCTGTACGCATTGCACAGTGAAAGGCGAGGGCCGAAGTGGCCGCTGGATGGGAAAACCTAAAACCGAATGCGGCTTGCATCTTTAATTGAGCTGGCAGTGAATGCTCCGCTGCAAGCAGCGGAGTTGTGTGATAGGTCTTAAGGCTTTGTCAGCATGGTTTTATACCGATTCGTAGTCTTGATCAAAGCTGATTGTATGCCCGGTTCCCATACGGAATGTCCCGCATCATCAATTACGATGTATTCGGCCTGCGGCAAGGCCTGATGGAGATCATCCGCACTGACGATGGGACACACGGCATCGTAGCGGCCTTGCACAATAGTGGCGGGGATGTTGTGCAGTTTGTGCACATTATCCAGTAATGAATTTTCCGGCAAGAAAATATCATGACTGAAATAGTGTGTTTCCATGCGAGCAAGTCCCAGTGCAACGGTATCACTGGCAAAATAATTGACCGTTGACGGATTCGGCAATAGGGTCGAACAAGATCCTTCGTAAGTGCTCCAAGTACGTGCGGCAGGCATGTGGATAGCCGGATCAGGATTGATCAATCGTTGATAATACGCGGACAGAATGTCATTGCATTCCATCGCCGTGAGCGGAGCTACGAGTTCTCGCCACGCTTCCGGGAATAAATTGCGCAATCCATACAGAAACCAATCAATCTCTGTTTTGCGACACAAAAAAATGCCGCGCAGAATAAAACCCAAGCAGCACTCAGGATGAGTTTCACCATAAGCAAGTGCTAAGGTACTGCCCCAGGAACCGCCAAATACCAGCCATTGATCAATGCCGAGGTGTTGTCTGAGCGATTCCAGGTCGTGAATGAGATGGGGGGTTGTATTGTCACGGATTTCGCCGAGTGGTGTCGAGCGTCCCGCGCCCCTTTGATCGTAAATGACTATGCGATAAGATGTTGGATCGAAGAATCGCCGATGTGCGGCGGTTGACCCGGCTCCTGGTCCTCCATGAAGAAATACGACAGGTATGCCGGAAGGATTGCCTGATTCCTCCCAGTACATCGTATGTAGTGAATCTAAAGTTAATAATCCTTGCCGATAAGGTTCAATTTCGGGATATAGTTCGGTATGTGGATGATTGCTCATGTTTGGATAGTGAAATTGTGAGTTAATTTATATTTTTAATAGCTCTGGAAAAGAGTGAGAAACATCACTGAATTCAAGTCTTCAATGCATTATAGTTCTGATATATTGCGTGGCAAGCTACAACTGTATCAACGCGATAAGGATGAGTCATATGCCAAATACTACACTGAAAGAACAAGAAGTTTCTATGTTACGGGAAGAGATTGAAATATTAATGAATGAGCGTCAAAGTTTGCTGGATACTACAGGAGCGGCGGCTTTTTTTGTGGTAAATCTGGATAGCACTTTATTGCCGGATGCCGCGTGTCAGGCAGCGAAGATATTGTCTAATGCTCTCAATAGTTTACCTGAAGAAACTCTACGGGATGCGCTAGAGAAAGTAAAATCAGAGTTTGTGGCTCGTGCATGAAAAAAAGACAGATAATGTTACACCCAAGGTTGGACTGGTTCTAACCGGTGGCGGCGCTCGTGCCGCATATCAGGTCGGAGTGTTGCGAGCGATTGCAGAATTATTGCCCGACAAGACACACAATCCTTTTCCCGTCATTTGTGGAACTTCTGCGGGAGCAATTAATGCAACCAGCATTGCTGTTTCAGCCAATAACTTTGCTGAGGGAGTCGGACAGCTCGAAGCCGTTTGGTCAAATTTTCATGTAAATCAGATCTATCGCGCGGATTTCATGGGCGTGATGCACAATACTTTACGCTGTGTGCTTTCTTTGGTGTCGAGTGAATATGGTCAACACAATGCCATTTCTTTACTGGATAACTCGCCATTGGAAGCGTTATTGAGAAATCGTTTTCCATTTCGTTCTATTCAACACGCTATCCGTACCGGCGCTTTACATGCTCTAGGGCTCACCGCATGGGGATACACTTCTGGGCAATCAGTTACTTTTTATCAGGCCGCAAGGGAAGTGTTACCCTGGAAAAGAGCGCAAAGATTAGGTATTTCGGCCGAAATTGGTTTTGAACATTTGATGGCATCTTCTTCGATACCGTTTATTTTCCCTTCCGTAAAATTGAACCGTGAGTATTTTGGGGATGGCTCCATGCGCCAATTGGCGCCGATTAGTCCGGCACTCCATTTAGGTGCGGAGAAGGTGCTGATTATTGGTGTGCGTAAAGCGGTGACTGATGAGCCGAAGCGTGTCTGCGCCACCAGCTACCCTCCATTTGCACAGATTGCGGGGCATGCGCTCAATAGTATTTTCGTAGATGGCCTGGATGTTGATCTGGAGCGTCTTTTGCGCATCAACGAAACCCTCAAACTGATTCCTGCTGAAACATTCAAAGCAAAAAATATTTCGCTGCGCCCGGTTGAGGCAATGATGATCGCGCCGAGCCAAGGCATTAATGAGATTGCGCAACAATATGCGCAAACATTGCCATGGATCATGCGGTGTCTGTTTCGCGCAATCGGTGCAACCGGGCCGAACGGTTCAACCTTGTTGAGTTATGTGTTATTTGAAGCGCCTTTTTGCCGAGCCTTAATCGAACTGGGCTACAACGATACTTTGCAGCAAAAGGACGAGCTTCTGAAGTTCATTGGTATTCAAAGTACAGATTAAGCAGTATTGTTGAAATGATGATATTTCCAATTTGATTGAAATTCTATTAGGAAGAAATTAAATGAGTTTTGATGATCCACAATTCTGGTTGGCCGTAGTTCAAATTATCCTGATCGATATCGTGTTAGGTGGAGATAATGCGGTTGTGATTGCACTGGCCTGTCGGCGTTTGCCAGAGCACCAGCGTAAGCTGGGGATTTTCTGGGGAGTGTTTGGTGCAATTGCTTTACGTATAGTCCTGATCTTTTTTGCACTGAGTCTATTGGCAATCCCGTACCTGAAGATTGGTGGCGCGATTTTACTGATATGGATTGGAATCAAGTTGCTTCAACCTGAATCGGAAGGAGAGCATGAAATAGATGCCAGTACGACTTTAATAGGTGCTATCAAAACGATTATTGTGGCGGATGCTGTGATGAGTCTTGACAACGTCATTGCAATTGCCGGCGCAGCTAAGGACGATCTGAGCTTGGTGATTTTTGGTTTGATCATCAGCGTGCCCATCATCGTGTGGGGAAGTCAGCTGGTGATGAAAATCATGGATCGTTATCCAATTACCATTGCCATTGGCGCAGGATTGTTGGGGTGGATTGCCGGTGATATGGTAGTGACGGATGTGGTGACCAAGGAATGGGTCAGTATGCAAGCACAGTATCTGCATTGGGTGGCTCCCGCTACTGCTGCAGTGTTTGTGATTCTGGTGGGTAAAGTAATGGCGGCCCGACAACAAGCCAAAGTCAAGCCGATCGTCGATCTGGTCGATGATACGACGCCTAAGCAGTAGTTATCTAGTTATCGTTATAAAACACTGAGAGATTGATCATGCTAAAAATCCTATTACCTGTAGATGGTTCCGACAATTGCGATAAAGCAGCAGCCCACTTCATTCAGCTGCTGGATTGGTATAAGGATAGACCGGAAATCCACTTATTAAATGTGCAATATCCGCTGGATGGCAATGTGTCCTTGTTCATCGATCAGGCAGATATCAAGCAGTATCACCAGGAAGAAGGTTTAAAAAGCCTACAAAATGCCCGCAATTTGTTCGATCAAGCAGGTATTACTTGCCAGTATCATATAACTATCGGCGATCCTGCTGAAATGATCGTGCGCTTTGCTACGGAAAAGGGCTACGACCAGGTTGTCATGGGTGCGCGTGGAAAAGGAAATATACAAGGCTTGTTGCTGGGATCGGTGACCAATAAAGTCATGCAATTATCAAACATACCTGTTTTATTGGTTAAGTAAACTATATTGAGGAGAAACTATAAGCGTGAAACTCAGAGTACTGGGTTGTAGCGGAGGAATAGGTGGCGATGCGCAGACCACTGCGATGTTGCTGGATGACGATATTTTGATCGACGCCGGTACCGGTGTGGGTAATTTGAGTGTGGAAGAAATGGTGAAAATTGATCATATCTTTCTGACACACGCACACTTGGATCACGTTGCTTTCATTCCTTTCCTGGTGGATGCCGTGGGTTCTTTGCGAACCCGTCCAATTATCATTCATGCGCTGCAAGCGACCGTGGATATATTGCAAAAGCATTTGTTCAATTGGCATCTCTGGCCTGATTTTACAAAGATTCCTGATGATCGTTTGCCTTATATGCGTTACGAAGTGCTGTCGCTCGGTAATACCGTCGATCTGGATGGACGCAAGATCACATCACTGCCAGCGCACCATGTAGTTCCTGCGATTGGTTATCAGCTGAATTCTGGGCAAGCAAGCCTTGTATTCACCGGAGATACGACGACTAATCAAGCTTTGTGGTCCATTACCAATAAGATTGAAAACTTAAAGTATTTGATCATCGAATCAGCTTTCTGTGATGAGAAAAAAGATATTGCCATTCGCTCAAAACATTTATGCCCCAGTTTGTTGGCTGAAGAATTGATGAAACTTGAGCGGCCTGCAGAAATATTCATTACTCACCTGAAGCCGAGTGATGCTGAAGTCACCATGTCTGAAATTCAGCGAAATCTAGCAAAATTTAATCCGCGCCAGCTTGAGAACAATCAATTGTTTGAGTTTTAGAACGTTTGGAGGAATTGATATCATGAATACCATGGCTACACAACCAATGCGGAATAATGCTGCGGATATCAACAATGAGTTGAATTTCTCCAAGAATTTACAGAACGTTGCCAGCAAAATCACTGCTGCCAGCCATATTGATGAAATCATGCTGGAAGTGAGTAAAGATATTTGTGCCGTGTTCAATGCTGAACGCCTAACTATCTATACACTGAGTGAAGACAAGTCATTTCTGACTTCCAGAGTTAAAACCGGATTTGATTCCTTCCAGGATTTGAAATTGCCCCTGACTGAAAATAGCATTGCAGGCTATGTTGGTGTGATGAAGAAGGTTGTCAACATCGAGGATGTTTACAATAAAAGCGAATTGAAAAAGATCAGTGCGTCGCTGACATTTCCTTATGACGTGGATAAACGTACAGGTTATCGAACCAAGCAGGTTCTGATGGCGCCAATCCTCAATGCGGATAATCAGGCGCTCATGGGCGTGGTTCAGGTGATTAATAATAAAAGTGATCAGCCATTTGCCACCATAGCGGTAGAAGGAGTCATTGAAATCTGCCGGTTAATTGCGTTGTCCTTCAAACAGCGCCAGAAACCTGTGCAATTAATGAAATCAAAATATGATCATCTCATTTTCGATGCCGCGATTTCCGCTGCTGAACTGGAGGTGGCGTCACGTTCCGCGCGGAAAAAAGGATGTGACCTGGAAGATGTACTGATAGATGATTTGCAAATTGATCTGCCGATCATAGGCAAGTCGCTGGCATCGTTTTTTGGTGTGAAATATGAGCCTTTTAAATCTGATCGCATCAGACCGATGGATTTGCTTAAGAATCTGAAGCTGGACTATGTGGAAAGTAACGCTTGGCTGCCGATTGACGATACTAAAGAGGGTTTGGTGGTGTTAACGCTCGATCCGGAAAGGATCAAGTCGCAGCGCATTGTTACCAATATTTTCCCCAAATACAAAATCATTTATACGGTGACCACTAACCGGGAATTCAAGGCAACCGTTGAACAGTTTTATGGGGCCAGTCAGGAAGGAATTGGCACCGGTGATATCAATGAGATGCTCGGCAATCTCGGTGGTGAATATGTTGAGGAAGCATCCAATGAAATAGAGGAATCTTCAGCCGCGTCTGACAATGAGCTGGTCAAGCTGGTCAATAAAATCATCATTGATGCGTACAAGATGGGCGTGTCTGATATTCATGTTGAACCCTATTCAGGGAAAGAAAAGACACAAATACGCTTTCGCAAGGATGGTTCATTGATGCCTTATATCGAGATTCCGGCCAGTTATCGAAATCCATTGTTGACGCGGATTAAGATCATGTGTGACATGGATATCTCTGAGAAGCGCAGACCGCAGGATGGCAAGATTAAATTCAGAAAATTTGCGCCTTTGGATATTGAATTACGGGTTGCCACCATTCCTTCGGCAGGGGGAGTGGAAGATGTGGTGATGCGTATTTTATCCGCGGGTGAGCCGATTCCGCTGGATAATATGGGTTTCACTGCGCGTAATCTGGATGAGCTGAAAAAAATCGTCAGTAAACCGTATGGATTGTTTTTTGTATGCGGCCCGACTGGTTCAGGTAAAACGACCACTCTGCACTCGGTTCTGAAATATCTCAATCGCGCTGATACCAAAATATGGACCGCGGAAGATCCGGTTGAGATCACGCAAAAGGGGCTGCGCCAGGTTCAGATCAATGTGAAAGCGGGTTTAACGTTCCCAGTCATCATGCGATCTTTTCTACGGGCTGATCCGGATATCATCATGGTCGGCGAGATGCGCGATAAGGAAACCACCAGTATTGGCATTGAAGCGTCGCTGACGGGTCATTTGGTTCTGGCCACACTACACACCAACAGCGCGCCGGAATCGGTCACCCGCTTGCTGGACATGGGCATGGATCCGTTCAACTTTGCCGATGCCTTGCTGGGTATTTTGGCGCAGCGCTTGGCGAAGCGTTTATGTAAATGCAAGGAATCCTATGTGGCCAGTGAGCATGAGATCAACTTATTGTTAAATGAGTATTGCGAAGAATTAAATAACATTGAGCGCTTTAAAGCAGGCCCGGAAGCCGCCCGTCAAGAAATTCGTGATGACTGGATCAAGCAATATGGTAACGACAACGGTGAAATCATGCTGTGCAAGCCAGTGGGTTGCGATAATTGCGCAGGCACCGGTTTTTCCGGTCGCGTCGGATTGCATGAATTGATGACGGCCAGCGACGAACTAAAGAAAAATATTCAGGAACATGCGCGCGTGGCAGAAATGCTGGTGACAGCTTTGGGCGACGGAATGAGAACCCTGAAACAGGATGGCATTGAAAAAGTGTTACAGGGCGTAACAGATATTCATCAAGTGCGGGTGGTTTGTATCAAATAAGCGCTAGGCTGTGCTTTCAGGTTCTCGGATTGACTAATCCTGAATTACTTTGCCATGACCTCTTGTCAGATAATCCTCTGACTGCATCTCCATCAAACGGGAAACCGTGCGTTCAAATTCAAAGCGGATATCTCTTCCGGCGTATAGCGATTGCGCAGGTACTGTAGCCGAACACAGAAATTTAACGTTATGCTCGTAAAGCGCATCAATCAAAGTGACAAAGCGCTTGGCTTCATCATTGTTCTGCTCGTTGAATTGCGGGATCGCAACCATGATCACGGTATGATAAGTTCTGGCAATGGTAAGGTAGTCTGCTGATCCCAATGGATTGGCGCACAAGCGTTTAAATGAGAAAACAGCGACTCCGCGCGCAGCTTTGGGTACGAACAGCTTGCGTCCCTGCACTTTGAGTTCTTCACTGGGAACCTTGTCTCGATCTTCCACACGACGATCGGTCAGACGAAAGAAAGTGGCCGATAATTGTGCAGTGGTTTCCGGATTAATCGGAAAGTAATAAGTCTCTGCGCCCTTCAAGCGGTTGTAGCGATAATCGTTCGGACCATCGAGCGGAACCATGATGAGTTGCTGCTTGATTTGCTCGATGCAAGGTAAAAAGCGCTGGCGATTCAGGCCGTTTTTATACAGTTCCTCCGGTGGTCGATTGGATGTGGCGATAATAATGACGCCCTGGGCAAACAATTCCTTGAACAGTCGGGCCAGCACCATGGCATCGGCAATATCCGTGACCTGTAATTCATCAAAGCATAATAGCGTTGATTCATAAGCGATTTGTTGGGCGATGAATGGAATAGGGTCCTCATCATGCGCGTGCCCACCATGTTGGGCACGTTTCTGCGCGGAAAGCTCATGCCGTTCTTTAAGACGGATATGGATATCCAGCATGAATTCATGAAAATGTGTGCGTCGCTTTGCTGTTATGGGCGCCACAGAAAAAAACAGATCCATCAACATTGATTTGCCACGACCTACGTCGCCATAGAGATAGATACCCTTGGGTGCATGTTGGGCTTTATTCGACCAACGAAGAAAACCCGTGGGCCACCATTTTTTGAACGAAAATGAACCGTGCTGGCTGCCAATTTCTGGATAATCGATCAGTTCGCGATACAGTTGCTCTAATACCGCGACGGCTCTGGCTTGAGCGACATCAGGTTTGAGTTCGTCGATCTGGAGCAGTGCCTGATATTCAGCTTCCGGTCCGTTGTTTTTGGTATCTTTTTGCATGGCTAATGGTCAAATCGCCTATTTATCGGGTAGGTTTGTCAAAGGTTGCTTGGCCGGCAAGCCAGACTAAAATCAACACAGGCAGACCCAATAGTGCCGTGGTGATGAAAAAACTTTCATAACCATACGCATCTACAAACTGTCCGCTGAAACCGGCAATAAATTTAGGCAATAACAACATTACCGAGCTGAATAAGGCATATTGGGTAGCCGAGTAGGCGGAATTGGTCAAGCCGGATAAATAAGCAATGAATGCGCAGGATGCTATGCCGGCCGAAAGGTTATCAGCTGAGATGGTGAATATCAATCCACTGACATCGTGGCCGCGTCCTGCCAGCCAAACGAACAGCAGGTTGGTGACTGCCGATAGCACCGCGCCCAGAAACAATGTGCGCATAATGCCGATTTTTGCTGTCAATACGCCTCCGATGGCAGCACCCACGATGGTCATGATAACGCCGTACACTTTGGAGATCGTGGCGACTTCATCTTTGCTATATCCCATATCCACATAAAAGGGATTGCTCATGACGCCCATGACCACGTCCGAAATGCGATAGATGGCGATCAACGACAGGATGAGTAACGCTTGTCGTCCGTGGCGCACGATAAAATCCCTGAAAGGTGCGATCAGTGCCCCGTACAGCCAAATCAACAAGCGCTTGAGTTGCGAATTAAGATGCCATCTGGCAATGGCAAGCTCCGCGATTCTTTCATTGTCTGAAACGAGCTGACTGTAGGCAACTTCAGGCTCACGGATTATCAACGTTGTCAGGATGCCAATCATCATGCTGGCGGCCATTACCAGATAAGCGAAACGCCAGGGTAGGTGCTCGTAAGTGCCTTCAGATGCATCAACCGCTGCCGCAATCCACAGCACGCCGGCCGATGCCATGATCATGGCGACGCGGTAGCCTGCTTGATACGTTGCCGCCATGGCGCCTTGCAATTCAACCGCGACCGCTTCGATGCGATAGGCATCCAGTGCGATATCCTGAGTGGCGGAAGCAATCGCCACCGCAAGCGCAAAAAATACCAATTGGGTCAGATCGACTACGGGATCGGTGCTGGCCATGCCTATCAATGCCAGGGTGATGATGATTTGCGAAAGAAATAGCCATGCGCGGCGGCGGCCCAGCCAGCGAGTCAGCAAGGGCAGAGATAGCCGATCCACCAATGGTGACCACAACCACTTAAAACTGTATGCCAAGCCGATCCAGCTCAGATGACCAATCGTGGTGCGGTCTATGCCGGCTTCACGCAACCAGAATGACAGCGTGCCCAGTATCAGCAATAAAGGAAGTCCGGCGGAAAATCCCAGCGATAGCATGCCCAGTACGCGCGGATGTGCATAAATGCCCAGGGCATGCAGCCAACCGGATGATTCTGTCGATTTCATAATATGTGATCGTAATCGATGATCAAAGGTGCGTGATCCGAGAAGCGCTCAGTTTTATAGATCGAAACATTGCGTGCTGTTTGCGCGATGGCTGGCGTGGCAATCTGATAATCGATGCGCCAACCGACATTGTTGGTCCAAGCCTGTCCACGATTGGACCACCAGGTGTATTGATCGGATTCGGTATTGATCTGCCGGAATACATCGACGAATCCGATGTCATGCAACACATTGGAGAACCAGGCGCGTTCTTCCGGCAGGAAACCGGAATTTTTCTGATTGGAACGCCAATTCTTTAAGTCAATTTCCTTATGGGCAATATTCCAGTCGCCGCACAAAATGATTTCCCGTCCGCTGGCCATCAGTGTTTTGAGAACCGGATAGAACTTTTCCATAAAAAAGAATTTGGCCTCCTGGCGATGCTCACCGCTGGAACCGGACGGCAGATAAATGGAGATAATGCTTAAATTCCCAAAATCGGCTTGAATAAAGCGACCTTCGTCATCGATTTCCGTGATGCCGATGCCTTCGATGACATTATCCGGTTGTTTGCGGCAATAAATCCCGACGCCGCTGTAGCCTCTTTGTGCGGCGCAATGAAAGTAACCCCGATAGCTGTCCGGAGCCAGCATGTCAGCGGAAAGATCAGTGATCTGAGCTTTCAATTCCTGCACGCACACCACATCGGCGGATTGTGCTGCCAGCCACTCAAAGAAGCCTTTTTTTGCAGCGGCCCGGACGCCATTTAGGTTAAGCGATATAATTTGCATATTCTATTTATTTGGGTTGATTAAGGTTATGTCCGATTTCCGGCAGGCATTCATTAAATTTGCCATTGACTGCAACGTACTGTGCTTTGGTGAATTCAAAACCAAAGCGGGGCGCATGTCCCCTTATTTTTTTAATGCAGGTTTATTCAATGATGGGGATTCGCTGCGCAAACTGGGGCAATTTTACGCCAAAGCGATTGTTGCTGCTGAGCTTCCGTTTGACATGCTATTCGGACCTGCCTACAAAGGCATATCGTTAGTCAGCACGATTGCCATCGCTTTGGCCGAGATGGGACATAACTATCCGTTCTGCTTTAATCGCAAGGAAGCCAAAGATCACGGCGAAGGCGGCGTGCTGGTGGGTACTCCGCTAGACGGGCGAGTATTGATCGTCGATGACGTGATCTCAGCAGGCACTTCAGTGCGCGAATCGGTTGACCTGATCCGTGCAGCAGGCGCAACGCCCGGCGGTGTCGTGATCGCGCTCGACCGCATGGAGCGCGGCATCGGAGAGTTATCGGCAGTGCAGGAAGTAAAGAAAATGCACGGTCTGTCAGTGACTTCGATTATTAATTTGGATGATTTGGTCGAGTATTTGCAGAATCACCAAGAGCTTGAACAGTATTTGCTGGCGGTGCAGCGGTATCGGGAGCAGTATGGAGTAAGCTGAGCGAGTCTGGCTAGACTGGCAGGTATTGCAGCCGGAACTCAGTCAGCCTTATGGGCTGCGCGCAACGATGGCAAAGCGCCAGGAAATGGACCAAACGACTCCCATGCACGGAATCGTTCTGGGAATAAATCTTGATATCACCGTCAAATCCGTTTGCTTCGAGTCTCCTGATCAGACTCGGATTCCGAGAACATGCGCATGAACAGGGTGAATCCATCACCACCATGAAAAACCAGATTATCATAGATCTGTTCAGTGTCATCCTGCGTGTGATTGTACAAAAACGTTTTTCCGCCGGTGCGGACAAGCCTGTACTCGTGCAGATCGGGATAGAATTCTTCGTGCTCTCCTTCGGGTTTGTACGGCACGGTCAATACCAGAAGCCTTTCTGATTTCAACATTCGAGCCATGTTGGTAAAGGCCTTGTCGACATCCATTGGTACATATTTTATGACGTCGCTGGAGATCAGGAAATCGTATTGCCCAAATTCGGATCCTGGTACATTGAGAATGTCAAGTCTGGGTTTCTGATGATAAAAGGTGTTTTATAGGCACATAGGTTTACCAGTGATTTTGCGTAACCTTCCCAATCGCTGACGATATCGAGTGCGATATCAGTATGGCGCCGCCACAAATGCTGCAGCGGAATGTCAGTCATTGTTCCTCAATTTGCCGAGGAGTTTGATGTTTCAGAGGCAAATCAAGCCTTTCCAGTTTAAATAGGTAATTGAGTAGGACTCAGCAGACAATGTGCCAAACGTGTTGGCGAAGCCTGTCGATGGGCTAACTACCCCATGTGCGAACATGCCCGGTATCCAGATGCACAAAATTAGACGATGGATAATAGCCGACACCGCCCATTTGCAAGGATAGAGCGGCAGTGCGCAGGTCGGATAATTTGCGTCCTGGAAGGCGAATGTCGATGGCTTTCCCATGCGTATGCATGCTGTTTTTAGCAACACCGCCGTTTTGCTCTGCCAATTTGGCATTGGTGGCCGGGGAGCGGTAGGCGGAAATGACGTGGAATTCCTGTCTAGTGCCCAGTTTGTGCTGTAACAGGTACAACACATCGAAAAGATCAGGATCAATCGTATAGCGATCACCGGTACGATGGTCACGCAGTACATGATTGATGGCGCGCATGCCTTCAGGAATATAACGGCCATTGGCCCAGTAGGTTGCTCGGGTGCGTTCACCGGTATGCAAATTTAAGAAACTGAGCTTTTTCTCAAAGGGGCGTTTCATGGCGGCTTGAACGGATGGTATTGCCATGGGTGAAGCAAGTAGAGCGCAAGCGCCTAATCCTGCTTTTAGAAAACGGCGGCGGCTATGCACGGTTTCGGTTTCTGATTGAAAATGTTGATCGAAAAACTTTTGTATCGGCATCGTATTTCTTCTCCGGAAAATTCTGTGATTGTTTGCGATTGACAGTTACCAACCAGCGTAGTGTAAGGCTCGCAAATCTCGTCCATAGATATCGGGTGAAAAATGTACTTTCTCCTGCTCATCAACCCAGGCCGTAATATACACTAAGTAAATCGGTAATGGTTTACGTAAATGGACAGTCATGGTCTTGCCGTTGTCCAAATTCTCGAGGAAAGTATCGGAAAGATTTTGCTCGCCGAGCGAGAAAGCAGCCAGTTCCATCGGTTTTTCCAAGCGGATGCATCCCGAACTGAATGTGCGGATATCCTTATTAAACAGTGATTTGGATGGAGTGTCATGCAGATAAATGTTAAATGAATTGGAAAACATGAATTTAATTCTGCCTAACGCGTTGCTTTTTCCTGGGTCTTGGCGCAATACATAGGGAAATCGGTGTTTGATGCTGCGCCAATCAATCGTGTCCGGGTCGATGGCTTCCGCATTGCGATCGTGATTCGGAAAAATTTTCATATTGATCGAAGTAAAGTGACTCGGATCGCTTTG
>JAGOKN010000137.1 GCA_017994575.1 Nitrosomonas sp. | reverse complement strand
AAGATGCTATGACGTGGTTGGCAGATTTTCATCACTTACCGACACGCGAACTGGATCCCTATTTATATAAACTGCCGCGCGAGCTAGCTGTCAAGCATGCCTTCCGGGTAGCGAGCGGATTAGATTCCATGGTGTTGGGCGAACCACAGATATTAGGTCAGTTAAAAAGCGCAGTAAAATCGGCTGAAAATGCCGGTACACTGGGTTTGTTATTGCACAAGCTGTTTCAACGGACGTTTTTTGTGGCCAAGGAAGTGCGCTCATCTACTGAAATTGGTACGAATTCGGTATCGATGGCCGCGGCAGCTGCGCGCTTGGCTGAACGAATTTTTGGCGATATTGGCGAGCAACGCGTCTTGTTTATTGGTGCGGGCGAAATGATTGAATTATGCGCTAATCATTTCGCAGCGCGTAATCCAAAGAAAATCACTGTTGCCAATAGAACTAATGAGCGTGCAGAAGCCCTGGCGAATCGTTTTAACGCTCAAGCCATTACGCTTAGTGATTTGCCAGAGCAATTGGCATTACATGATATTGTCGTAACCTGTACGGCAAGTCCATTACCCATATTGGGTAAAGGGATGGTTGAGCGCGCTATTAAAATTCGTAAACATCGTCCCATATTCATCGTAGACTTAGCCGTGCCGCGTGATGTTGAATCCGAAGTAGCAGAATTGGACGATGTGTTTCTTTACTATGTCGATGATCTGTCGGAAATCGTAAAAGAAGGATTGGATTCTCGTCAAAATGCAGTTGCGCAGGCTGAAACCATTATTGATTCCAATGTGATCGATTTTATGCGTTGGCTGGCAACGCGAGAAATGGTTCCTACCATTCGAGCATTGCGTGATCAAGGAGAACGCTATCGTCGGCATGAACTGGCCCGTGCCAGCAGGTTGCTGGAAAAGGGCGAAGATCCTAAAAAAGTCATCGAATCGCTCAGTAACAGTCTTACTAATAAATTCTTACATGTCCCCTCCAGTGCATTAAACCATGCGGCCGCTGATGAACGTGAGGAATTAGTCGAACTCATTAATCGACTATACCAATTGCATCGCCCACAATGAACAAAAATATCACCGATAGGCTCACTCGCTTGAGTGTGCGCATGGAAGAATTAAATCAATTGCTGAGTAGTGAATCTGTCACTGCTGATCTTGATAATTATCGCAAACTGACGCGAGAGCATTCAGAAATCATTCCTATTGTTGAGCTCTATCGCGCATATCAACGATGCGAACAAGATATAAATACCGCGAGGGAAATGTATGCTGATTTGGATATGCGTTCTTTTGCTGAAACTGAGATACAGTCAGGCAAGGAGAAGTTAGTAAAAATTGAAGCAGAAATACAAAAGCAGTTACTTCCCAAAGATCCTAATGATGAACGTAATATCTTTCTGGAAATACGTGCAGGGACGGGTGGAGATGAATCCGCATTGTTTGCCGGCAACTTGTTTCGTATGTATTCACGCTATGCTGAAAGACGCGGTTGGCAGGTTGAAATCATTTCACAGAGTTTGTCTGATATTGGTGGCTTTAAGGAAATTATCGCAAAAATTATTGGCCAGGGCGCATACTCCCGCCTTAAATTTGAATCCGGCGGTCATCGCGTTCAACGTGTGCCAGTTACTGAAACGCAGGGACGGGTGCATACTTCAACTTGCACTGTAGCGGTCATGCCTGAAGCGGATGAGGTCAGTGAAGTGATTCTGAATCCTGCAGAGTTGCGTATTGATACCTTCCGGGCTTCAGGTGCAGGTGGTCAGCATATCAATAAAACCGATTCAGCCGTACGTATTACCCATTTACCAACCGGTATCGTGGTTGAATGTCAGGATGGGCGCTCGCAACACAAAAATAAAGCTCAAGCGTTGAGCGTTTTGGCAGCCCGTATTCATGATAAACAAATGCGTGCGCATCACGCGGAACAAGCGGCTACTAGAAAATCCCTGGTGGGAACGGGCGAGCGATCAGAGCGAATTCGCACCTATAATTTCCCCCAAGGACGCGTCACCGATCATCGCATTAATCTGACACTTTATAAAATGGATCAGATTATGGATGGTGATATTGACGAACTTTGCTCAGCACTGATGGCTGAGCATCAGGCAGAGCAATTGGCAGCTTCCGTAGAAGAATAATCCGATGCAGTTAAATATTCGAACAATGCAGTGATATGCAGTTCAGTACTATTGCACAAGCATTCGCTTGGGGATGTCGAGAAATTGACAAAATAGATGCAAGATTGCTGCTACAGCATGTGCTAAACATTGATCACGCAGTTTTATTGACTTATCCAGATCGACTATTAACCTCACAGCAGGCCAGCGAGTATTCTCAACTGGTATTACAACGCATTAATGGCAAGCCAGTCGCTTATCTGATTGGCAAACGCGAATTTTATGATTTGACTCTAAAAGTTACTGAAGCTGTTTTAATTCCTCGCCCTGAAACGGAAACTTTGGTTGAATGGGCATTGGGATTGATACCGGTGAATCAGCCTTGCAAGGTATTGGATTTAGGAACAGGTAGCGGGGCGATTGCGATCACTATTGCAAAGCATCGTCCGCAAGCGCGAGTGGTTGCGGTAGATTCGTCAGCCGATGCGATTGCTGTATGTCAGCAGAATGTTGAGAGTCTGCAGATAAAAAATTTGTATCTGGTTACAGGCAGCTGGTTTGATGAACTTTCCCAGGCGAGATTTGATCTGATTGTATCTAATCCGCCCTATGTGGCAGAAAATGATCCTCACTTGCAACAAGGTGATCTGCGCTTTGAGCCACAGCTTGCTTTGTCTTCTGGGAATAATGGTTTGGCATGTATTAGTCATATTATTGGCTTAGCTCCCAATCATTTGGTTCAAAGTGGATGGTTACTGTTGGAACATGGTTATGATCAAGCTGGAGAGTGCAAACGATTGTTTGCCAATGCAGGTTTTAGTAATATTTGTAGCTATCCAGACTTGGCTGGCATAATGCGGATTAGCGGCGGTCAAATGAATACTTCAATGTAGGCTTGAAGGGTATATTGCTGGTTTGAGATTGACGAAGTTGCTTCTGTAATAAAATTTTTAGGAATGAATTTTGGGAGAAATTGACACTATGAATGTTGAAGATCTAATCGAACAACAAATTACCACACATCCGGTTGTTCTCTATATGAAAGGCTCGCTAGAACAGCCACAGTGTGGTTTTTCAGCTAATGCAGTGAATATTCTTAAAGCTTGTGGTGTTGATAATATTTTTTCTGTGGATGTGTTGTCAGATCCGGAAATCAGACAAGGGATCAAAGATTATTCAAACTGGCCCACCATTCCACAACTTTATGTCAACGGTGAGTTTATTGGCGGTTCGGATATCGTGACCGAAATGTATCAAAGTGGTGAGCTGCAGAAATTGTTTGAAAACTGATGTTGAATTTATAATTTGACAATGATCCGGTTTGTTCATCCATGCTATAAACCGGATCTTGCAGCAACTGCTCAGTCGGCTTAATTGATTGCGGTAGCAATCACCCAATAGCGGGCAAATTTACCTACAGTGATAAATAGCAGAGCCCACAACCAATAAGCGCGTAGCCATCCAGCAGCAACGCACAGTGCATCCCCGATTAATGGCGTCCAGGATAAAAGGAGTATGGGGGCACCATGCCGGCGTACCCACTCTAGTCCTCGCGAATATCCCGCAGACTTTTTCAGTAAAGTTTTTTCATCCGGTAAAAATCGACCAATCCAATATGAACTCATGCCTCCCAATGTGTTGCCTATAGTTGCCAGAATCAGCGCCTGCCAATGAAGTTCAGGGTATTTCAACAAAACTCCAACTAACACAGCTTCAGATCCACCGGGCAATAGCGTTGCGGCTAAGAAACTACTAGCAAATAAAGTCAATAGACTTGATTGTTCATCCATAATGCTATCCAAATTCTAAAAATGTCATAGTTTAACTCAGTGAGGTAAGCCCCCGGCTTTGCCGGGGGACTCACGGTGGTTTGACCTATACGGTGGTCATTGAGAATCTTCTATCTCGACCAAGAGAAGGAGATTCAAGATGAAAGAGTATCAGAGTTTGGCCCACACAAGGTGGGACTGTAAATACCATGTGGTATTCATTCCGAAGAAACGTAAGAAGCGGATATTTGGAGTGTTGCGCAAGCATCTGGGTAAGCGTCCAACGGCACCATCTAACATCTTTTAATGCGCTCAATTATCCTCAAATATTTTTTGAGAGGATAACACCAATGGCATTACCGACAGATCAGCAGGTACATATAGAGGCTTGGCAGTCGAGTGGATTATCGCAGGTGGCCTATTGTCGTCAGCTGGAGTTGGAGTTGGAGTTGCCCCCTTTGAACGGACACATTATGTTCTGTTTAAAGGAGAAGAAATATGACACAAAACTACAAACCTGCTTACCCACCGGAGTTTCGTCAGCAGATGGTGGAATTG
>JAGOKN010000063.1 GCA_017994575.1 Nitrosomonas sp. | reverse complement strand
CGAGATCAGGAAAAGGAAGATGAACGTTATGATCAGTTGAAATTGGGTATGTAGGTGCCGCTTTAGCGGCTCGCAAACAGCCCCTTTGAGGGGCTCCAGCGATAAGCCTCCGGCTCTGCCGGAGGTATTTAACATATTAGCTAATCCTTTAAATAATCCGCTCAAACGATTTACATTTTTATCGAGAACGCTCACAGCTCATATTGAGTTCTAAAAGACATCTCTAATGATTTCAATATTAAAATTCCAGATTGGATTCAAAGGCCAATTTACCGCGATTGATCAATTTCAATGATACTGCTAAGCAGAATTTTGGCTATTACAGATAAGAAACTTCTAATTTATACAGCTTAAGAGCTATATAATTAACGATGGCGTCCCCAACGAGATTCGAACTCGTGTTACCGCCGTGAAAGGGCGATGTCCTAGGCCTCTAGACGATGGGGACAAAATTGATTTATAGCAACCTAAAACCAGCAATTAACTGGTGGAGATAAGCGGGATCGAACCGCTGACCTCTTGCATGCCATGCAAGCGCTCTCCCAGCTGAGCTATACCCCCTGATCAAAGGAAGTGCGATTATACTGATGGCCAGCTTCATTGTAAAGCAAAGTTCAACCGGGGATACTGTTTAATTGAGCGCTCATACGCGCCAGCGTTTCTTCCCGCCCCAATAATTCCAGCACAGCATCAATCGAAGGAGTATGCACTTCCCCTGTTACCATGACTCTCAATGGCATAGCGATTTTGGGTAATTTGACATCATGATGCTTGGCGGTTGTTTTTATTTCATAATGAATCGATTCACGCGTCCATTCAATATGACTAAATTTTTCCAATAGATCAGTGAGCAGATGTTTTGTCTCTGCATTCAGATGCTGAGTTCTCAGCTCATCAGTAGGCTCCAGCGGGCGGTAAAAGTAAACTGCCGCATCCGCTAATTCTTCAATGGTATTCACTCTTTCCTTCAACAGATCCACGATGCTTTGCAAATCGGGGCCGCCAGCAACCAGGCACTCATCTTTTTCAAGAAAAGGCATCACCAGCTCAACCAAATCAGCACTATCCGTTTTTTTAAGATATTGTTGATTAATCCAATGCAATTTCTCAGGATTGAATTTGGCAGGAGAGCGGCTAATTGCTGACAAATCGAACCATTCTATCAATTGCTCTCGATTGAATATTTCCTCATCACCATGAGACCATCCCAGTCTGGCCAAATAGTTTAGCAACGCATCAGGCAAATAACCGTCCTCTTGATATTGCATCACCGAAACAGCACCATGTCGTTTGGATAAACGCTCACCATTGGCACCCAATATCATAGGCACATGCGCATATTCAGGTAGTGACGCATTCAGAGCTCTGAGAATATTAATCTGTCTAGGGGTGTTATTAACATGATCATCACCCCGGATGACATGACTGATGCTCATATCCAAATCATCCAGCACCACACTGAAGTTATAGGTTGGGATTCCGTCGCTACGCAATAGTACTAGATCATCTAGCTCACTATTGGCAACCACAATACGTCCCTTAATCAAATCACTAAAAGCAACATGACCTTCAAGCGGGTTTTTGAATCGAATAACAGGCTTTACTCCAACAGGTGGCGTTTGTTTTGAATCACGCCAACGACCGTCATATCTGGGTTTTAAGCCAGCCGCCAATTGCCGCTCGCGCATTTCTTCCAATTCTTCTTTGGTGGCATAGCAATAATATGCCTGGCCAGTCCGCAATAACTGTTCTGCTACCTCGTGATAGCGTTTTAATCGTTGCATTTGGTAGAATGGACCTTCATCATAATCCAATCCCAACCATGCCATGCCATCCAGGATCGCTTGCGTGGATTGCTGAGTAGACCGTTCTTGATCTGTGTCCTCGATGCGGAGAATGAATTTGCCGCCATGCTTGCGTGCATAGGCCCAGGAAAAAAGAGCGGTGCGTGCGCCACCGATGTGAAGATAACCGGTTGGGCTGGGTGCAAATCGTGTGCGTACCATCATAATTTTGTGTTAACCATTACGCTTAGTGAATGAAAATGGATAGTTTACGCGATTCTATGAAGGCAGTGTTTGTTTTGCCCAGACCTGACGGTATGGAAGTTACTAACAATTTCATGGCGGAAACTCATAAAGCCACCTAAAGCCGACTATAATACTAACAGTCTAATCACTTGGATTCTTTTGCTTTATTGCCAGTGTTTTTTATAAATGACCGACCTCATTCATGATCTGATTATCAATTCTGCACACCGCTTGCCGGATGCACAAGCATTATCATATCAAAGCTTATCGATGAGTTATGCCAAACTGGCAACAGAAATTGAGCTAAAAGCCAATGGATTAAGAGCAATAGGCTTAAGTCGTAGTGAGCGTATTGCAGTTTACCTTGAGAAACGTTTAGAAGCAGTCGTAGCTTTATTTGCAGCTTCCAGAGCTGGCGGTGTATTTGTTCCGATCAATCCATTACTCAAACCCGAGCAGATTGCTTATATTCTGATCGATTGTAACGTGAGGATATTAGTTACCTCATGCGAACGCTTGAAATTACTGCAAACGGTTTTACCAATGTGCCATGATTTACATACCGTTATCGTAGTGGATATCAAAGATGACTACCCGGCAATTCGCAATCTACTCATCACAAACTGGGAAACCATTGATTCCGATGGTCCATTGCATGCGCCATTGACCACTATCGATAGCGATATGGCCGCAATTCTTTATACCTCCGGCAGTACCGGCAAACCCAAGGGAGTTGTGTTTTCACATCGAAATCTGGTAACCGGAGCCAAAAGTGTCTCGCAATACCTCGGCAATACTTCGGATGACCGAATTTTAACCGTCCTCCCGTTGAGTTTTGACTATGGATTAAGCCAGCTAACGACAGCTTTTTATGTGGGTGCAAGCAATGTTTTGATGAATTATTTATTGCCACGCGACATCATTGATCTCGTCGCAGAACAACATATTAGCGGCCTCGCGGCAGTTCCCCCATTGTGGATCCAGCTGTGTCAACTCAATTGGAAAAAAGCGACTTCATTAAGATACATAACCAATTCAGGCGGTGCGATGCCACGACCGACACTGAATCAACTACGAAATGCGCTACCACACACAAAAATTTTTTTAATGTATGGTTTTACCGAAGCTTTTCGTTCAACCTATCTGGCTCCAGAAGAAATCGATCGCCATCCTGACTCTATCGGCAAGGCCATACCCAATGCAGAAATACTGGTATTGCGCGACGATGGATCTCACTGTGTGCCCGGTGAGCCTGGGGAATTAGTGCATAGAGGTGCATTGGTGACCATGGGTTACTGGAATGATGCTGAAAAGACCAATAGGTGCTTTAAACCCATCCGACATCAACCAATTGAATTGACTCTTCCTGAAATTGCTGCGTGGTCTGGTGATACCGTAAAAGTGGATGAAGAAGGATTCCTATATTTCTTAGAACGCCGTGATGAGATGATCAAGACTTCAGGGTATCGGGTCAGCCCAACCGAAGTGGAAGAAGTCATTTACGCATCAGAATATGTTGCTGAAGTAGCCGCCATTGGCATTCCTCATCCTGTGTTAGGACAAGCCATTGTTGCCATTGTTACCATACATCAAGACCAAGATATCTATGTCGGTGCTCTACTAGCAGCCTGTAAATATCGATTACCCGGCTATATGCTGCCAAGTCATATTGAGATACGGGCAGGCAATTTGCCACGCAATCCAAACGGCAAAATTGATCGAAAATTACTTTGTCAGGAAATGCAGCATCTGTTTACGAAAGTCAATCTATGAATAACACACCCCCAGAACACGCCCCACTCACTCAATTTCCGATACAGGATAATTGCTTGCAAATAGGCGGAATCTCACTCACTCGCTTAGCACACCGTGTAGGTACAACACCTTTCTATGCCTATGACCGACACAAAATCACTGAGCGAATTGGATTATTGCGTCAGCATTTACCAACCGAGATTCAATTGCACTATGCAATGAAAGCCAATCCTATGCCAGCTGTTGTTCAACTTCTGGCTGGCTTAGTCGATGGAATTGATGTCGCATCGGTTGGAGAAATGAAAGTCGCTTTGGATTCGCCCTTACCTCCGGACAAAATCAGCTTTGCAGGACCTGGTAAAAAAAAACATGAACTGACTTGCGCAATCGCAGCTGGTGTCATCCTTAACATGGAATCCGAACAGGAAATGATGCTGATTGCGCAATGTGGAGAACGCTTAGGCATTACACCTAAGGTTGCTATTCGTGTCAATCCAAATTTCGAGCTCAAATCCTCCGGTATGAAAATGGGCGGCGGCTCCAAGCCTTTTGGCGTGGATGCCGAGCGTGTCCCTGATATGCTAAAACAATTGCGTGCGCTGGGATTGGAATTTATTGGTTTTCATATTTTTAGCGGTTCACAAAATCTAAATGCAGAAGCCATCCAGGAAACGCATACCAAAACTATTCAACTGGGTATCCAACTCGCAGAACAAGCACCAGCTTCTGTAAAGATGCTGAATATCGGTGGCGGCTTTGGTGTACCTTATTTTCCTGGTGATCAGGCGTTGAATCTTCCGGTCATTGGTGAAAATTTACAAAAACTGACGCTTTTAATAAGAGGACAATTACCTCACGCCCAGATTGTCATCGAATTAGGCAGATATATGGTAGCTGAAGCAGGAATCTATGTTTGTCGAGTTTTGGAACGAAAATTATCAAGAGGTCATATTTTCTTGATTACAGATGGAGGATTGCATCATCACTTGGCAGCTTCTGGTAACTTTGGGCAGGTCATCCGCAAAAATTATCCGATCATCATTGGTAACAAAGTACACGGAACAGAAAAAGAAGTGGTCTCTGTTGTGGGGCCACTCTGTACTCCACTAGACATGCTAGCCGATCACTTGCCGATGACTAAAGCTTCTATCGATGATCTGGTGGTGGTACTACAATCGGGAGCTTATGGAATGACGGCCAGTCCAACCGCATTTCTTAATCATCCCATCCCCGCTGAAGTGCTGGTTTAGTACTATCGAAGATTTATGCGGCATTTACTTCAGGGAAACGCTGATTAATTGACTGTACGAGCGAATCACTTCGTTGCGCGGTACTCGCTCCCTCGCCTATCATGTTGATATGTCTCGGTTGCTGCGTTCCGTGCGCCTCGTGCTTCATCTCATTCACCGAATTAATCAGCGTTTCCTTCAGTTTTTGGAGAATGTGCCTTTTTTGAAAAGGTATGTGGCTAATTGTGCACAGATTTATATCTTTGCAACGATTCTTTCATTTATTAATAAAGATCAGTTGAATAATCGCTTTAAATATACTTAAATACCCAGTGTAAATATCTTGTATTACTTATTGAATCAGCATGTGTTTTTTATGAGATGAAATGAGTCCTGATTTAGCTTTGATGCGGAATAAAATAATAACTTATTATTAAAACAAGTGGATACGATATTAATATAATTAATTCGCCATATAACGGCCACAAGATCAATGAGAAATAAGGCACTTTTGTTATTGCTTATCCGCGTAACACCAAAAAGAATCCGGTGTAAGATTTTAACTTAATCTACTAATAGACAAAATTACTATGCATTTTGTTCAATAACTGATCAAGAAACTTTTTAAGTATGAACATGCCGGATATTTACAATTCAACTGGAAAATTCTATGGGTGATTTATATCAAAGCTTTCAACAGTACTTTGAAATTGTAATCGCTGACACAGATGAATTGCTCGAGAATGTTTATAAAATCCGATACCAGGTATTGTGTGTACAAAATACTTTTCCCAATATGGATGCTGTTGATTATCCGGATATGCTTGAGAAGGATGAATACGATGATCATTCATGCCATGCCCTCTTAAAATTCCGTCCATCGGGTGTTTATGTCGGTGCAGTGCGACTCATATTAGTTGATCCAGCTGAACCTGAAAAGCCATTTCCTGTCGAGTTAAATACTCAACTGGATCCAGTGCTTTGTGATATGAAAAATTTGCTGCGCCAACAAACAGCCGAAATTTCTCGTTTTGTCATTGTCAGTCAATTTGAGCGCCGCAAAGGGGAACGACGTGAACCTACCAGAGCGGAAACTATTGAAAACATGGAAAACAGAAATAGTGATAGAGGTTCTGACGATCGACGCACAACTCCGCACCTAAGTTTATTGTTAATGGCTGGTGTCATGCGTCTGTCAATCAAAAACAATATCAGGAATTGGCTATCAGCCATGGATCCAGCCCTGAATAGACTACTCAGGTATTACGGTTTGAATTTTTATCCTGTCGGCCCTCCCGTTAACTATCATGGTATTCGCCGCCCCTACTATCTAAAAGTTGAGGAAGTGTTAAATCGAATGTACGAAAAGCATAGAGATGCTTGGGAAGTGGTGACCGAATGTGGCAAATATAGTTTATTTTCTGTGAATTGAAAGGTCTTGCATTAGGAAAATATTTTTTGAATATATTCCCATTCTCTATACGAAAAAGGCTCCCCAGGAACTATTTATCAACAATTAGAGCCTGTATTTTCTATTCTCTATTGATATTTTCTTTGTTCAGCAAAAATGAAGTCTGGGCGAGTGATGAAATTGAGGTTATCACTTACCCAGGAGTCAGCGAAAAAGAGATTACTGAAAACTCGCTACGCTCGATTTTCAGCATGCATTTAAAAACCTGGTCAGATGGCACCAAAATTAGAGTTTTTGTATTTCCTGATGATGATCCTCTTCATCAAAGCCTAGCTAAGGAGAAGCTAAAAGTATTTTCTTATCAACTGAGATCTAACTGGGACCGATTAGTATATTCAGGCACTGGTCAAGCACCCATCAAAGTAAATTCAAGTGAAGAAATGCTGGCTAAGGTTGCTAGCACACCTGGTGCAATTGGTTATTTACGAAAGGCCACTATTAATGAAAATATTAATGTACTCCAGATTAAGTAACCATCCTATGATTACTTACCAATGGGTAGCCCGACATCTGGTCTTATTATTTCTAATAGGCACCTTTCCTGCTCATGCACAAGAGATCAATCCTGCGCCCAAAGGACCTCAAACCAGTGATGGAAACTCAATCCGATGGGCGAAAACGGCAGTGGAATTGCCCGCGCAGACTTCCGAATCTAATGAAGTCAAGCAAAAACCTGGATTGGTTAGTACCGCGGCCAAATGGTTAAATAAAACAACAGAGCTTCCGGGAGATTTGCAAATTCATGGGTTCGCCAGCCAAGCCTACATAACCACTTCCGATAATGACGTTTTTGGAAATAGCGATAAAGGTGGCAGTTTTGGTTTTACGGAAGCCGGACTCAATGCTTCAATGCGGCCTCTACCCAGATTACTTGTGTCGGCACAGATGCTATCCCGCCGAGCTGGTGAAGGAAGTACCGGAATGCCACGACTGGATTTTGGCTTTCTTGATTATCGATTATACTCTCAGGAAGCCAATCAATTTGGTATTCGTGCTGGTCGATTAAAAAACCCTTTCGGTTTCTATAATGACACGCGTGATGTGGCATTCACACGCCCAAGTATCCTGTTACCGCAATCAATTTATTTTGACAGAACACGAAACCTTGGACTTTCCGGAGATTCTGTTCAATTATACGGAGATGTCGCTCATTCCCGTTTAGGCACTTTTTCGACTCAGTTTGGCGTATGGCTACCGATCGTCAGTGATAAAGATACTGAAACGTCCGTTTTCTTTCCAGGCATGAACGGAAATTTGACCCGCGAAGTGTCTTATATTGGTCGTGGCGTATACGAAACCAACGATAAGCGGATACGTTTGGCCATTAGTGGAATATGGCTTAATACTGACTATAATCCAGCCGCGGGCGATACAGCATTTACAGAGGCGGTTGGTGCCGGTTCATTGCAATTCTCTCCGATCTATTTTTCAGCTCAATATAATGCGGAACGTTGGACCTTGACTTCTGAATATGCATTAAGGCATTTTGTGTATAGAGACTTTGCAAATAAAACAGTCGATAATTTTAATTTCTTTGGTGAAAGTTTTTATTTCCAAGGTGAGTATCGTTTCACACCAAAATGGGAAGGCATTGTGCGTTATGATGTGCTGTTTACTGATCGATCGGATCGAGATGGTAGTGAATTTCATCAAAAATTTGGCCCCCCGGCACACTCTCGTTATGCAAAAGACATCACTGTAGGATTGCGGTGGAACATTACTCCAGAATTTATGTTGCGCGCTGAATACCATCATGTCAATGGAACTGGCTGGCTATCGAGATTAGACAACTCAGCCAGTGAAGGGCCGCTCAGTAAGCACTGGGATCTTTTTGCAATCCAAGCTTCCTATCGTTTCTAATTAGCAATGCAGATGGACAACCAATCCGAGCAAAAGCTGGTAGCAACTCAAATGGCTTCTGACCATAAAGAAAGAAAGTTTCGTAGCCTGAGATGGAAAATTTCATTCAGTAGTAGTTTGATATTACTGGCTGTTGTGATGTTGTTTTGCTTTGTCAGCTATTTGAGTTTAATGGACAACTTCAACAATCAACGTGACACAGACTACAACCGCTATTCGAGAGAAATCAATAATTTAATCAAGAATACTTCACAAAATCTACAACGACTGACTGAGATGACCCCGTTCCTGGATGGAATGAGGAATGCTTTGCACAAAAATGACGGTGAAAGTATTGGCGAGGCTTTTGATCAACACTGGGCATTACTACAGTTTCATAATGGCGTTGAATTTGTATATTTTTACAATCAATCGAATCAGCTAAATGCGGGCTGGGGGCATTTAGATTTTAATACGGAGGATAAAAATCTGTTATTGAATTGGGTCAGCCATGTCAATCAATCAGAGCAACCCATCAATCCGCTACTTTGTAGAGAAACTTGCATTCAATTCACCATCGCGCCTTTGTTGGTTGAAGGAAAAAAAGCCGGCGTAGTCGTCATGGGAATCTCATTGGCCGATGTGCTATTGGCATTCAAGCGTATATTTGGTGCCGATATTGGATTATTCATAAAAGCCCAAACCAATGCGATTCCTCAAGATGATTTCGATATTTCGCAATGGAATATTCAAATTTCAGCGTTGACCAATAAAGAAAGAAACCATGAAATCCTTAATTCCGCGGCACAGACACATCCAGACATCAATGCACTGACCGAGGGCATTCAGATTCATCGAAACAATCAATATCAACAAATCAAGTTATTCCCGCTCGATTCAATCGAAACTGACAAAGCGTATTTGGTTGTTATCACTGATGTGACCGTTGCGGTCAATAATATTCATTATTCCATTTGGAAAATTGCATTCATTGGTTTACTGGGATTGATTTTCTCCCAGATCTTGTTATTTCTTATTTTTACCAGGCTACTGTCAAAACTAAAAGATGTTGCTTTTACACTCCCGTTGCTTGCCAGCGGGCAGTTTGAGAATTTCCGGCTGTCACTGGCTTCGACAGAAAGAATGCAGCGCTTCAGGGATGAAGTGGATACGCTATCCGAAGCTGCTGTCGCTTTATCGCTGCAACTTGAGAAGCTGGAACTTAAAGTATCAAGCCGGACAAAAATGCTCATTGAGCAAAGGGATGAACTAAGCAAAGAAAGGGATTTTGTAGAAAACCTGCTCGATACTGCCCAAGCAATTGTTCTAACCCAGAATTCCTCAGGCAAAGTCATCTCTTTGAATGCTTATGGAGAAATGCTGACTCGCTATACAGAAAGTGAATTGCAGGGTAAATCTTTTCTGAATATATTGATTCCTGAATATGAATCACAGGATTTGCTTTCTCGCTTCCAGGAAATACACACTGGACAAAGAATGCAATTACGCCATGAGGCCATTACTCATTGCAAAGATGGAACGACCCGCCACGTCGCTTGGTTACATTCCCACCTGGCATGGTGTTCCAGAGATGATCCATCGATCCTATCAGTAGGTTTGGACGTCACCGAATACAAACGGGTTGAAGGACACTTAGCTTGGTTAGCCGATCATGATCCCTTAACCAATCTGTTTAACCGGCGTCGATTTAGTGAAGAACTAGAACAAGTCATGAGCCGGGCGGAAAGATACAAACATCCGGGTGCTTTGCTTTTCTTCGATCTTGATCGCTTTAAATACATCAATGACACCAGCGGGCACCAGGCTGGCGATGCTTTGCTTAAAATGGTAGCTGGCATGCTGACGCAAACCATTCGTACCGATGACATCACTGGCC
Source organism: Nitrosomonas sp. (assembly GCA_017994575.1). GTDB lineage: Bacteria > Pseudomonadota > Gammaproteobacteria > Burkholderiales > Nitrosomonadaceae > Nitrosomonas. Next base: position 6,508 of record JAGOKN010000063.1, on the reverse strand, counting down.
GTTTAGGCGGCGATGAATTTGCCATTATTTTGCCGGAAATCAACTCTGATGGCGCAATAGAAGTGGCCAAGAAAGTGCTAGACCAACTGAGTCAGGCACAGCTCAGCATTAATGGCCGAACCCATAAAATATCTGCCAGCATTGGCATTGCTTTATTCCCTGATCATGGTGCCAACATTCATGACTTACTGGCAGCCGCGGATCTTGCCATGTATCAGGCAAAGGCCATGGGACGGAATGCTTGGTATTTATTTTCAGATAAAGACCGTAGTCGCGAACGGATACAGACACTGGTTTACTGGAAAGAAAAGATTGAATATTCTCACTTACATGATAATTTCATACTTTATCTACAACCTATCATGACTGTGAAATCAAAGGAAATTTCACATTATGAGGTTCTGCTACGCATGCAGGACACCGATGGCACGGTATTGTCACCCGCTCATTTTATTCCTGCGGCTGAGCATACCGGACTTATTCACGCAATTGATCATATGGTCCTGCGTAAAGCCATAGCACAAATTGCACAAATTTATGCAGCGGGATTCTCGGTTAATTTCTCTATTAACTTGTCTGCACATGCGTTTAATGATCCGGAGTTATTACCGATTCTCAAAGAAGCGCTCATGAAACATCGCATGGATCCCAAGAGCTTATTATTTGAAATCACAGAAACCGCAGCTTTGGAAGATTTACCCGGCGCTCGTGGATTGATGACCGAAATTAAAGAATTGGGTTGCGGATTTGTATTGGATGATTTTGGCGTTGGATTCTCGTCTTTCTATTATTTGAGAGAATTACCCGTCGATGTGGTAAAAATTGACGGATCGTTTATACGCAACTTATCACAAAGCAGCGATGACTTGATTCTAGTCAATGCTTTATGCAGCGTGGCCAGAGGTTTTGGTAAGCGAATTACTGCAGAATTTGTTGAGACCTCAGAAATACTTGCGCTGATCGAAGAAATGGATATTGATTATGCACAAGGGTATTACATCGGAAAACCAGCACCAGCCAAGGACTTCCTGATCAGCAGAGGCATCTATTGATCACTCGCAAAATCCATTGATTGCTGATCAATAACACTAAGCGGTTTAAAACTTAATGGTCGACAAAGATTCTGGAATGGAAGAATTCCAACCCAGCTGCTGCTGAATAGCGGCAACCAGAGCAGCAGAATTACTCATTTCACCATGAACCACAAACACCTTGTCTGGTGTTTTCTGAAATTGACGCAGCCAATTGATGATATCAGCCTGATCGGCATGCGCTGAGAAACCGCCGATGGTATGAATTTTTGCTCGAACGCGAACATCCTGGCCAAAAATCCTAACTAGCTTCACTCCATCAACCAACCGTCTGCCTAAGGTTCTTTCAGCTTGGAACCCGGTAATGAGAACGCTGCATTCGGGTCGGCTAAGGTTATATTTGAGATGATGCTTGATGCGCCCGGCATCACACATGCCACTGGCTGAAATAATGATTGCACCGTGTTTGATGTGGTTCAGTTGCATCGATTCTTCAATGTCTTGCACAAAGTGAATCTGAGGTTTCCTGGCACTCTTGTCCATCCATTGAACCGCATCCGAAGCTTCCTTATCGAGTAATGGCATATGCTTGAGCGTAATTTCCGTGGCTGCCTTGGCCATAGGCGAATCCACATAAATATCCATATCCCCAAGCCGCCCCTGTCGATAGAGATCTACCAGCAAAAACAGCAAGTCCTGAGTGCGCCCGACAGTAAAAGCCGGAATAATTACATTCCCCGCTTTCTTGATAAGCGTGTCATTGATGGCATCAACCAATTCATCCAGCGTAGCGGACATGCTGCGATGCAATCGATTACCATAGGTTGATTCTATTAGCAAAACATCAGCCTGCCGGATAACCTCAGGATCTCGCACGATCGGATGGCCAGGTTGTCCTAAATCACCGGAAAAGACAATTTTTTTATAACCCGTGTGTTTCTTGATCCATAATTCAATAATCGACGAACCCAAAATATGTCCAGCATCGCGGAAGATGCACCGTATTGAAGGATGCGGCGTAACTTCTTCACCGTAATCCACGCGACTTAGCTGCTTGAGAAGCGCTTCGGCTTGTGCGACGGTATACAGAGGCGCAAGCTCCTGTGTTGATTGGTGCCGGCGACGGGATTTATTGCGCCACTCGGTTTCTTTTTCTTGAATATAAGCACTGTCTTTTAACATGACCTGCAACAAATCGACAGTAGCTGCCGTGCAATAAACAGGGCCGCAGAATCCCCACGCACTGAGTCTTGGTAATAATCCCGAATGATCGATATGTGCATGAGTCAGCAATACAAAATCTATCGTTTCTGGATCGAATTTAAAAGCCGTACGATTCTTTCTATCAGCTTCGCGCCCTCCTTGAAACATGCCGCAATCCACCAGAAAGCGCACCGTCCCGGTCTCAACCAGATAGCTGGACCCGGTTACTTCGCCAGCAGCACCTAAAAAAGTCAATTGCATTGGAAATCAACCTGTATTTTTATAAAGCATCCATAACACGCAGCGTACCATCGACCAGCAAGTCCATTTCCTGCTCATTAATGACATAAGGCGGCATAAAGTAGACTGTTTTTCCCAATGGCCGGAGCAATAATTTTTGCTGTAAACCAGCCTGAAAACACTTTGCGGCGAAATCAGGATCATCCGTTTCGACTTCGAAAGCCCAAATCATTCCGCAATTACGAAAATTTTTCACTTTAGAATGTATGGATAGCGGCATCGCAATATTATTCAGATAGGCCGCCTTAATCTTATTGCCGTCAAGCACTTGATCATGTTCAAAAATATCCAATGTGGCCAACGCTGCGCGACAAGCTAATGCATTCCCAGTATGTGAATGCGAGTGCAAAAAAGCATGTGCGATTTTATCGTCATAAAAAGCCTGGTATACCTCATCCGTAGTCATCACTACTGACAGCGGCAAATATCCACCGCTCAGACCCTTGGACAAACATAAGAAATCAGGGGCAATGTCAGCCTGGTTACAGGCAAACATGGTGCCTGTTCGACCAAAACCCACGGCAATCTCATCTGCGATCAAATGAACCTGATAACGATTACAAATTTCCCTGGCGCGTTTTAAATAAACCGGGTGATACATACCCATCCCCGTTGCGCCTTGGACTAATGGCTCAAGAATGAATGCGGCTATTCCGGTATGATGCTTTTCCAGATAATTCTCCAGCAGAGCGGCAGCACGGATTGCATAATACTCGGGAGATTCGCCCTTTTCCGCATAGCGCCAATCGGGTGTAGGTACGTGAGTGCATTGGCGTAACAATGGCGCATAGGTTTCCCTGAAAATGGCAACATCGGTCACCGACAAAGCACCCAATGTTTCACCATGATAATCATTCTGCAAACTGACAAAGTTATTTTTTTTGGATTGTCCACATAATTGCCAGTAATGAAAGCTCATTTTTAAAGCAATCTCAATTGCAGAGGCCCCGTCGCTGGCATAAAAACAATGCCCGAGCGAACCAGGGGCTATTTCCTTAAGCCGCTCGGATAACGCCACGACTGGCTCATGCGTAAACCCCGCCAGCATGATATGCTCAATTTTCTCAAGCTGGTCACAAATCGCCGCATTGATCGATGGATTTGTATGCCCAAATAAATTCACCCACCAAGAACTAATCGCATCAAGATAATTTTTTCCATCAGAATCGTAAAGCCACACGCCCTTCCCTCTCACAATGGGAACCAATGGAAAGACTTCATGTTGCTTCATTTGCGTACAAGGATGCCACACTGCTTCCAAACTTCTCAGCTTAAGTTGTGATGGATCGAGTGTGGAACCGGAATGAGTGTTTAACATGTTTTATTTATCAACGTAAAAAATTCATTTTGTGATTACAATTAATGATATAAGAAATTTATTTCGAGTAATAAAAAGTTCTACTGATATAAATTGATGAATGACGATTCATGCGGTATTCAAGTTGTTTCTATGCAGCATCAATTATTACAACAGAATCTTAAACTAATAAATACCACAGTAATATTTTTTAAGATTTCATACCATAGCTGTATGGCTGATTTTAATGATACTTGCAACTTTTTTATTTTTCCGGTCAATAACTACTTCTCTCTCAAACTGATAAATTGGATCTTTCAGGTGGAATTTTCAGTTCATCATCGTCATGATTATGTTTTATCATGATTTTTAATATAAAAAATATCACGATCGATACTATTAATTACATGAAAGCGCCTTTGAAAATTTTATGCAATAAAACAAATTTGCCCGAAACTAAGATCTAGTTTATTCTTTGCCCCCTATCCAGACATTGATTGGAGAAGTGACCGAGCGGCTTAAGGTGCACGCCTGGAAAGCGTGTGTACGGCTCAAACCGTACCGCGGGTTCGAATCCCGCCTTCTCCGCCAGTTTAAGGTCTCACCCAGACCACTCAAAACCAACTAAGACCCATATAAAACAGGGCCTTAGTTCCAATCTCACAAAACCCCCATTAGTCTCGATTGGTCTCCAAAGGCCTCGATTGTGGCACAAAAATGACACAAATTTGCCACAAGTCATTTATGCCGATAACCTCACTGAAGCCTATGGAACAGAAAAATGCCGTCGTATCCGGCAGCATATTTTCACTGAGCTTTCCCCGATTGCCGGAGATTTGGCAGCTTACTATTGTTGACACTCAAGAAATAAAAAATCAGAGGCGCAAAACCAAGAGGTTGAGTCCCTCTTTTTATTAACCTAACTGGTACACTCTTCGCGCGCTATTTGGTACCCTTTTACTCCGCCATTGACACCTCCCAGTCTCCGGCTCATAATACCGGAAGTAGTTGTAATGCAAACCAGTTTCCTTATCAAAATACTGGCCTGGGAATCGAGGGTGGTATTCGAACAATTGACTGTTGTCATCCGGGTCTTCGTCCGGCAGGTTGGCGCCGAACGCGTGCGTGTTCTCCCAGCGCCAGATTGGGGTGTTACTGGTATTTACGATCACTCGCGGGGTATTGAGATGATCGGCATGGATGTAATACACCTGGATTGGCCCTGTTGCGATGGGTTTGCGGATTATGGCGACCGGAATATCTTCCAGCCAGATGGTTTCTTGCCGCACCAGCCAATCATCAGTTGGTGTGGCTGTGCTGGAATTGTCCCGGTATTCGCCAATCAACTGCCCCGACGGGCCATAGAAGAAGAAAAACTTGGAGCTCAACGGGCCATTTTTGCTGATGCGTTGATCCAGGGCATTGTATTTATAGTTGTGAGTTTTTGCATTTTTGACCGTCATCGAGAGTTTTCCAGCGGCATTCCAGGTAAACGTGGTGGCGCCGTCGTTCAATGGGTTACCGGCGGCATCATAGTTGTAGATCTTTGTGACCGGGCCTGCCACATTGAGTAAACGATTACTATCCGTTGCCACGGTATACGGGTAATTCGTGCTGCCCGCTTGAGCATTGGCGCGGTTATACGCCGAATTGGTGTCGATCGTTTGCGTGATGCGGCTGGCGGCATTGTAGGTCAGTGTGCGGGATCGCTGCCTACGCGATGGGTTCTGAGCCGGCTATCGGAGTCGAAATTGCTTGTGTACATCTGGCCATTTTCCCCACATCAAGCTTTTACAGTTTGGATCAAGTCGATTCCCGGATGACGCAAGCTTATCCGGGCTACTTGCTGGACACTGGTGTAATTGCTATTCGGAGCATTATCAATGCGTCCTACGGGAACTGTCATTTTGTTTATTTTTTAATAATTTCATCCAATTCACGTTTTACAAAAGCAGCGCAAGCTTCTAACTTATTATCATATTCAGTCTCTATGTTTCTATTCAGATCAAAATAACCAACCAAATAATTATTTGAATCATTTAATCTGAAATACCAGCCTGTACATCTTTTATCTTCAGAGTATTCAAGCCACTCATTGACAAAATCAGGATGAGAAAATAGTGCGTCATATAAATCTTGCTCAGAAACTTGTCTCGCTATACTTGCATAGCCTACCGCTTGTAATAAATCATACATAGATACCGTATTTTTTTGAGAGAATTCTCGTGGAAGACTTATTAGTCTATACATAATATTTGTCATTTTATTTTACTAACCTTGTTCCATCACGACTTATCTTAAACCCCTGTTCCACCATATAATTTAATTCTCTTCGAAATGTTCCAGATACATCATTGATGTCCTTAACAGGATTTGATAAAACGATATCATCTCCACGCTTTATCATTCGATCTAGAAATTTTTTATTAGCAGTCCATTGGTCGGCTTTATTCATTCTGTTCCATACATCTGCTGGAATACTAAAATGTTTTGCCCCTAACTCATTTGCTCGCTTAATATAATCAGGATTCTTCCCTAAAACAGATATTGTCTGGAGTTGCCCCCTTTGAACGGACACATTATGTTCTGTTTAAAGGAGAAGAAATATGACACAAAACTACAAACCTGCTTACCCACCGGAGTTTCGTCAGCAGATGGTGGAATTGGTAGCATTAGG
>JAGOKN010000136.1 GCA_017994575.1 Nitrosomonas sp. | reverse complement strand
GAGGCACGTTGGGTCAAAAAAGGTGGTCAATCGGTATTTGGTTATAAGCAACACACGGTGGTTGATGGCCGACGGGTTGGCTGGCGGTTGAAACCACCCCAGCCAATTGCCATGACAGCAAGCCATTGCTGGATCTGCTCGATAAAGCAGATATTCGGCCAGGAACTCGTGTTCATGCTGACAAGGCGTATAGCAGCCAAAAACATCGCGCTGCGCTGAAATCACGCGGCATTAAAAACGGCATTCAGGATAAGGCCGCCAGGAATAATCCTTTGACGCGGCGGCAGTTACAACGCAACAGCCTGATCACGAAATCCCGTTACGTGGTAGAACGCACTTTTGGCAGTCAGGCACGTTGGTTCAATGCCAAAATCCTGCGTTACCGCGGATTGGCCAAAGCGCATGCCTGGCATATGCTGCTGGCTATGGCGTATAACCTGAAGAGGTTACCAAAACTCTTCGCCGACCACCGAATGATTACGCAAACATAGGAATATTGCGCCCTCTTGAGCAGAAATCGCCGGTTGGGCGTAATAATCCCTGGCTCATTTGCGGAAAATGGCTAAAAAATAATGGGTCTCTAAAAAAATTAAGACACAATTACACCAAAATGAGAAAGTCGCGACCTTTTGCAAAGGTCTCATAACGAATCATAGTGCACGGTTTTTGGTGTTAATTGACATATTTACGTGCACCATCTTACCGAGAGATATGATATTATTCAATTCAATCATACGGTTATGCTTTATGAGCAAGCTCTATCTAGGAAGATAGAAGCAGCGCGCGTTGGATTATTATCAAGCATAATTAATGTGTAATGTGATGAGTCAATGAATCATTTATTGAGACAAGACTCCTGGTGTCAATAATTATTTCGGAAAATGCGTTTAGCTGTCAGCTATACTCGTCTCATGTGTGGCGGCATTCAATATCAAGATCATAAAATCTTCTTTCCCCAATCCGATGCCAAATTACCGATAAAACTTCGAGGCGGTGGTGTCACCTGGGTTGCCTGGGGTAGACGGAAGGAAGAGGCAACTGGTAAATTTCCCAATGGAGGTTGGGCCAGGCTGATTCCATCAAAATGGGCAAATGGAAACCATGGCACCCAAGACCTGTTTTGATTCCCGCTATCAGTTTCCTGGAAAAAGGCCATGATCACCAATCTTATTGGATCACTCTGGCATCCAATATGGCCATTCAAGCATTACTAGCCGAAAGAGGCGGTGAACAAAGGGTTTATATTGTTACAGAAGAAACACCACCGGAATATCACTGGATTCATGATCGTTGGCCTCGTTTGATCAAAGTATCAGATCCAAAACCAGCAACATCTGACGCAATCTAGCAGCTAGCTTTCTATTATCTATAATTTCACTTTCATTATTTTTGAGGATTTGACATCACTATGGTCGTGTGTTTGAATATTGTTTCATATATCTAACATGGAACCATTCGAAAAATGTCAAATCGAGGCGGTAAAAGAGAAAATGCAGGCAGGCCGCGTGGCCAGGGTAAATATGGCGAGCCAACGGTTTCAATACGTATACCGCAAAGCCAAACGGCAACGATCAAAAGCTTTCTGGAAGCCTGGCAACGCAAAAAAGCAAATGCTGCGGATGAGAATGCCATCACAGAAATCGAGGTCGATGAGTTTTTTACTCCCGTAATCAGTGAACAGCCGACACTATTGCCACTGTTCTCTACCAAAGTTGCGGCGGGTTTTCCCAGTCCGGCGGATGATCATGTCGAGAAACGCCTGGATATCAGCGAATTTATGATCGACCACGCTGCCTCAACATTCTTTGTCACGATCAAGGGGGATTCAATGATCGATGTCGGTTTGCTGCCAGGGGACAAGGTTGTCGTGGATCGCTCTAAAACGCCCGGTATCGGCGATATTGTATTGGCTGTGGTGGATCGGGAATTCACCATCAAAATCCTGGATCATGGCGCTAACAAAATGCCAAGGCTGATGCCAGCCAATTCAACGGGTGCTTACAAACCCATCTACATCCGTCCTGATACGCAGTTTGAGATTTTTGGCGTCGTGACAGGATCATTCCGTCGTTTTAAATGAGTACGTTGCTGCCGTGTTATGTGTTGCTAGATCTGGAAACAACGGGAGTCACGCCAACTCAGGATCGCATCACTGAAATCGGCCTGATTCGCTATGGAAATGATATCGAAGTAGGGCGCTGGAATACCCTCGTCAATCTGGAAGTCAGCATCTCACCCTTCATTCAGCGGCTGACAGGAATCACTCAGGACATGGTTGACCATGCACCCACTTTTGCTCAAGTGTGTGAAACACTGCTGCAATGGCTCGATCAGGCGGTATTGTGCGCACACAATGTACGGCTTTGATAAGACCTCTGACAACTGATCGTGAGCCTGCGTGCCCCCCTAGCAAACACTTCAAGCGAAACTTTGCTATCGTCCTATTGCGGGCTGATCTTTACAATACTCCCTCAGATTTTGAGGCGAAGTTTTATCAAAAAGATTGCTTTCTACACAGCGATACCATAGACTGATAATTCTCTGTTAATTATCAGTCTATCTGTCATGTTCAAAATGGATGCCATACACCCCGTTTCAGATTTTAGCCGCAAACCTGCCGAGCATATCAAACGGTTAAAAAAGACCGGATTACCTGAAATCTTGACGGTAAACGGTAAAGCTGAAATCGTTATCCAGGATGCCAAAGCCTATGAAAAAATGGTTGAGCTATTAGATTCACTGGAAAAAATAGCACGTGCAGCCAAATCTCATGACGAAGGCAAAGGCATTCCCGTCAATGAGTTCTTTAAGGAATTTGAAAAGAAGCATGGTTTAAAACGTGATTCGGTACAAGATTAATATCGCGCCAGAAGCAGCAAAAGAAATAGAAGATATCTATCTTTATATTGCCGATGATTCACCGAATAATGCGGCGAAGTGGTATTTTGCTATCCATGACAAAATACACGCACTAAAAGATTTCCCTGATAGTTGTCCTATCGCATATGAAGACCGGTTCTATGATTTCCAGATACGAAATCTTATTTTTGGGAATTACCGTGTCATTTATCGCATACAGGAAGACATTATCCAGATTTTGCATGTCAAGCATACCGCTCAGCAACGAAACCCATTTTAATTACCACAGTGGAATAATTGGCCATATTAGGAGCTACACTGAATTTGAAACTCGACTCGAAGTTGCTTTTCGCCGTTGCAACCTATTTACTACCTAAGCGGAATGATCATTCTTCTATGGTTTTAATGAAAAATTCAACATGAAAATAAATATTACAAAAAAAGAATACAGACTGTTACTCGATATTCTCTATCTCGGAGATTGGATGTTAACGGCACATGACGACCATGAAATGCTTGAAAAAGAAAAGTATCAAGATGTAATTCAGAAATTCTATTCTTATGCTAAAGAAATGGATTATGAGAACTTGATTGAAGCTGATAAAGAATCAAATAAATACTACGAAACAAGAGAATATGAGGATACCAGTGAAGTTCACGAGATCATTGATACTTATAATAGTGCAACATTTTGGGACGAGTTAGTATCGGAACTTGCTATGCGAGATGCCAAAGAAGAAGCAGGAAATGACGCATTCAAAAAAATGTCACCAGAAGAAAGAATCTACTTATTGCATCCATTGGAAGAACAGTATCATGACGAATTCGCCGCTAATGACCTGACTAATCTCAGAATCAAGAAATGATGTGCAAACATATCTGAAAAATTCTTCGAGCAGAATAGGCAAATTTAAACGATATGGCACGAGTAATCATTTGCAAGGCAATTGCAAACACTGCACCGGAATTTAGCATCTCTATTAAAGGATGATTTTTCGAGTATGGATTTTCTCAGGCTTTATCGGATTCCTTGGCGGTGGCGTAAAAATTCACTAGAAGTGATATAAGTGATGTGTTTTACACCAAGCGTTTTAATGTCATCTGTATTTCCAAGCAAAATCTGTATGAAACGTTATTAGTATGCACAGTCCGCACTCGGCCGATACTGTTTGTAAACGATTACTGTTGCTTGCGATCGTAATAGGCATAGGTAGCGCTGCCGGTTTTGGTTGCTATTGGTGTCATAGCTCCTTGAAGCTGGTGTTATCCGACTTGTTTGACGGAGGATCACAAAGAATCATGCTTAATAAGACAATCACCATTCTAATTCTAGGCCTGTCCCTGTGCTACTGATATTTTTATCTGTAATTTTAGATCTCAAAGTAGGTCCAATTGGTTTCCTGAGTTACATTGCTCTACTTAATTCTACTTTGTCAGATTAACAAGACTTCAGCCAAGTGCAGAATTTTAGTATAATAACACTTTGTTTTATATATATTAATAACGATCATGCCGTAAAAATACCAAACAGTCTCTCAAATCCGCCCTTCAGAGGCTTCCAGAAGCGCTTGGTGCGCATTTATCGTTATTTTCATCATTTTTTGTATCCTCGACGCGTGATGCGACGACAACATTCTACGGCTATCTGCGCGGACTGTTTCAGTCTGAACGGTCGAATAT
>JAGOKN010000062.1 GCA_017994575.1 Nitrosomonas sp. | reverse complement strand
TGGATTTACAATAATGAACGTCCGAGTATGGCACTTGGAGGTATCACGCCAGCAATGAAGTTGGCAGAAGCTTTAAAACTAAAACCTTCTACTGCAGGCTCCTGTTAAAAATGGGAGGATTACCCACTTATATCTTGATTCAGAAAGCAGCAACTATTAATAAGCAGCAAAAAAGCAAGAAATCCCACAGATCTTTCTGAGAGATTCCTTGCTATCAAATAGTTATAACGAATTAAAAGAGCTGAAACAATACTCAAATGCTTATGATTGCTGTGCTCGTCTCCATTTCATAAATTGGTTGGTAAACAACGCTAATAGCAAAATTACGATCATATAGGGTACCGCAGCACGCATCACATCTGCATAATTCACCATCTGTATTCTTAATGGATACTCATAGCGCAAAGGAGGCACCCCTTCCCCTGTTATAAGCATCGTATAATCACCCTCATCCAGATTAAACTCGCCTTTGATGATGCCATCGGAATGATTGGTTGAGTACAATGAAGTTACTGTTTCACTGATATTTTCTCCACTGCCTCTTACTATCTGTACAACAATTGGCATATTACGTAGTGCTTCATCCACCAGATCAACTACCCAGAAGGTTTCGCCCTCTTGGGGAATTTCTGTGCAGTATTCTGCTTCTGGATTATATTGTGGCTGATAAGTACTCAAATGCACCATACTCCCGGCCATATTACGCACACATACATCTGATTCCAAAGATACTTTCCCGTGTGCAACAACCATACCGGTATAAAATACTGTAGAAAGTGTAACCGCCAAAGTCCATATTCGCATCATCTGCTTAGTCATATCAATCTCCTAAACTTTTTATCGATAGCCTGTGGGTAACTACTCTCTCCCCTATAAAGAATTCGACCGCAAGCGACCGAACTTTAGAAGAACAATAGTTGCCCAAACCTCCCTTCCATTTCATCCATCACTTTGAGTTGATTTTGTACATACTGACGAATAACCTCCTCGTTAGCGTTACCTATAGTTTCAACAAAATAGCTTTGTGTCCACAACTTACCTCCCCAAAAATATTTTCTCTTTATCTCTGGGCGTATACGAAAAAATTCTCGAGCTGATATGCTTTTTATTACTTGCATAACATATGCTGGTGAAATCTTCGGATCCGTTCTTACTACCATATGGATGTGATCCACTGGAATCTCTAATTCCACAATCTCTATATCGTAGTCATACCCTATCTTGCCAATAATGCCTTTTAACTCACTTCTATATGGCTTCATAAATACTTTATGGCGATATTTCGGAATCCATACAAAGTGATACATCAATCTGAATACATGATGACTATTTCTCTACAGTTCCTAAGCTGGATAGTCTACAATGGCCTATCGCCATTGTAGACTATTGAATGAAGAACTTAAGCTTAATTGCTTAAAGTTAAGAGCGTCAGCAAATATTCTGGAGAGGGCATAAATAATTTCTTATTTTTTTAGACTGGCAAGCTGTTCTCTCAATTTTTTAATCTCTTCTTCCGCATGAATTTGAGGGGTGACATCATACTGAACGCCTAAGAAATAAAGTAAATTTCCGTTTGAATCAAAAAGAGGCGACATGAGCAGGTGGTTATAAAACAATTCGCCACTCTTGCGATAATTGCGTAGCGTTACTTCAACAGGTTTTTTATTTTTGATGGCTTCACGCAATTGCTTAATTTCTGCTTGGTCATGCTCATTTCCCTGCAAAAAGCGACAATTCCTACCCACTGTTTCTGCCAGCGTATAACCGGTTATGGTCTCAAAAGCCTTATTAACATACACCAATGGCATGTCTTCCTGATCAGGATCAGCCAGCGATACCCCATTCACGCAAGAGTCAAGAATTTTGGACAAAACTTGTGGAATCAATCCAGGGTCTTTCTCAACGATAAAATCCATAATTTTCTCTCCGTTTTAATTAATTGCCAACTAAACATCCACTTAATTCGTGATTAATTGGGATCAGCCTGCTGTGTGCTGTGCTTCGATTAATTTCTTAATATTCTTGACTGTTCTTTCAGTACCATCTTGAACAGCAATGCGCACCAGTTTCTCAAATGGTCTCACATGTAAATCGAGGCTTAGCAATTCAAAAATAAAAGTCAGTCGGCTATCAGAACCATTAATGGGTTCAATAACATAATCGCAGCGATAGGGATTAGAAACACCTTCAAAACAAATACGTGTTCCAGATTCAAAAATCTTAACTTTAAATGTCGATTCTGAACGATTTCCTTGATCAATACGTACTTGGCGACATAAAGTACCGTGCTTAATAGGGCCTTCAGTAAGTTTTTCTAATTCTTTTACTTCTGGAGACCATCTAGGATAGTTATCAAGTAGATCATTTCCAATAAAACTAAAAAGCTTGTCACTAGAGCTTTGAATAATTCCGCTAGCCTTACCAACAACAGGGCTATCTTTGAACAAACCGAGCATAATTAATGCCTCCTGCGTAGTGTTTGCTAAACCAAGTAGGTATCGATTCCTGCCAATAATAAATCATATTGCACTTCAACCAATTCCTTGATAGCTAATGCCGAAATACCGGTTAATAAATTGCTTTCTGAGCCTAGCCAGCCAACTGCATCAGTAGGTCCAAGACTAACCACGTAACCAAGTTCATGATGAAGATAGGGTTCTAGCAGACCTAGAAAACCCGAATGGCGCAATATATTCCGCGCTGCCAATTTGCCTTTGCGAACAGCAGATTGCGCTGTCAACGTATTAGAGCCTATAGATTGATAGTAAGAACAATCACCCGCTGCAAAAATATTTTGTAAAGCTTTCTTATTTTGCAAGATTTGCCCAAAAGCATTGGCAGAGAACAATTTTTGTTGCTTTTTACCTAAAAACAAAATTGACATGCTGGAAGGTAGTTCAAATTGCTTTTCTGTTTGTTTCTCAGTCAACAAAATTTTTCCTGATTGTTGCCCACGATAATAGGTATTTGAATAAAAAGCGATATTCATATCATGCATACGTGATTGCACATAAGTATTGAATCCTTCAGGAAATTGTTCGAGCACTTGTTCACCTGAATGAATCAGACGTAATTCCGTCTTGCTTTTAGTTCGACTAAGAAATTGTTTTATCTCAAATAAGAACTGTATACCCGTTGCTCCACCGCCGACCACGGAAATGGATTGCTCAGGCTGACTATGATTATGAATAAACTGTGCCAATAATTCTGAGCCGGGCGAAGTGGTAAAATCTTGCAGATCCAAGACATCGGCATCATGCTCTATCGTTCTGCTTTCACAACCTGAAGCAATTAATAGATAATCAAAATCCAACACTTCTTCATTGAGAATGAGACGCTTCGTTTCCTGACAAGTTTGCAGCTGTTCTTCATCAAGTCTCATAGATACTGCTATGTGCCGGCATCCAAACCGATTTTCCAGGTCACTAAATGGGATGAGTAAATCTGTGAGGGGATATCGAAATGTTTCGTGCAAATGAGTAATTTTCAGATGCTGATTGTTAGGATCGATAATGGTAATTTCTGTATCGGGAGCATAGTGCAAAAGCGTCGTCAATGCTGCGATGCCAGCATATCCGCCACCGATAATGACGACTTTAAGTCTTTTTTGTTTCGGTATATAAAAAGGCAGAAAAGCCACATTATCTCCTTATTTAATAGAATAGAAAAATATCAATTTCCTCTATCCAGATGCTTAAAACCGACTCTCATGGAGATCTTCTAATATTTTTTTCTGATCATCATTGATGATATTACAGCCTAGCATAAAACCTATCGCTTATCGCTTTACTTTAGAGTCAAATCTCCTCAAGAAGAAAAGTTAATGAGGAATCTGTTTGATTCGCCAGTTTCCAATAGCCCATTGCCAAAAGGAAGCAATATCTCCGTCAACAATCTCAATGGGCGGTTCTTGACCTAAAAATTTTAAAGCAAGAAACAATTGCAATAATGCACTTGATAAATCAATAGGCGCTGCGTGCGTCTGTTTACTGAGTTTCTCTCCCGAAGCATTAGTGACAACAGGCAAATGCAGATATTGGGGCGTATAGTAACCTAAGGATTGCTGAAGAAATATCTGGCGCGGCGTAGAATCCAATAAATCCGCACCACGCACAACATGAGAAATCAGTTGTGCGGCATCATCGACAACCACTGCCAATTGATAAGCATAAATACCATCAGCACGCCGTAAAACAAAATCCCCTACTTCGCTACTTAGCTTCTGCGAAAAATCTCCTTTTAAAACATCATAAAATAAAATGGGATTATTATGCGTATGGATACGAAGTGAATGCTCTCCGTTTGCTGGCAATCGGTTTTTAAAACAAGTTCCAGGATATATGGGACCGCTCAAACCCAAAATACTCGAATCCGCAATTTCTTTGCGCGAGCAAGTACAAGAATAAATCATTCCAAGTTGATTCAATTCATGCAATGCATCCTGATAAATTGCAATACGCTGACTTTGATACACGACCGTATCATCCCACTCCATACCCAATGCTTCCAGGGTATATAAAATTTCTTTGGCTGCTCCGGGAATAGTGCGTTGCCAATCCAAATCCTCGATTCTGACCAACCATTTACCCTGATTGAATTTTGCATCCAAATAGCTGCCAACCGCCGCCACTAATGAACCAAAATGTAACGGACCAGTCGGTGATGGTGCAAATCGACCGCAATAGTTCGAATTAAAAGATCGTATGCTCTTCACAAAATTTAGCCATTGTGTAAAACAACACTGCTATTGAAAAAAACCACTCCATGCTTTATTGGACGGATAATAAATTGATCTTGCCGATCTATTTTGCTCCATTGAATAGACTATAATTCTAAAAGATTACTTACCGGACAGGTAATTCTTCTTGTATTCATGTTAATTAGAATTCATTAGGACTGACAATGCATATTCATATACTTGGGATTTGTGGCACTTTCATGGGAGGGATTGCTGCTATTGCACGCGAATCCGGACATAAAGTCACTGGTTGCGACCAGGATGTTTATCCCCCAATGAGCACACAACTGGAATCTCAAGGTATTGAACTGATTGCTGGCTATTCACCAGATCAAATTGAATTACGGCCGGATATATTTGTAATCGGCAATGTTGTTACACGCGGCAATCCATTGATGGAGGCAATACTCAATCAAAACTTGCCTTATACTTCCGGTCCGCAATGGTTATCAGAAAATATCCTAAGAAACCGCTGGGTGCTTGCAGTTTCCGGCACACATGGCAAAACCACGACTAGCTCGATGTTGGCCTGGATTCTCGATTATGCAGGTATGGCTCCGGGGTTCCTGATTGGTGGCATTCCAGAAAACTTTGGTATTTCAGCAAGAATTGGCAATATCCCCGATTCCTCTATTGCCCAGCAACGCATTACTAATGAACACTCTCCTTTTTTTGTCATTGAGGCTGACGAATACGATACGGCTTTCTTTGATAAACGGTCAAAATTTGTTCATTATCATCCCAGAACGGCGATTTTAAATAATCTGGAATTTGATCATGCCGATATTTTTGCGGATCTTTCTTCCATTGAGCGTCAATTTCATCATTTTGTGCGTATTATTCCCAATAATGGTTTGATTGTATCCAATGGAACTGACAACAATCTGGAGCGTGTACTAGCACAAGGTTGCTGGACACCGGTTGAAGAATTTGGCGTAAAAACTGGATGGCATACAGAAGCGCAGCCAAATAACACTATTGATATTTATTTTAACGAGAACTATCAAGGCTGTTTACACTGGCATTTGCTCGGTGAGCATAATCGTATGAATGCATTGGCGGCATTAATAGCCGCTCGACATGCCGGCGTACCCGTTTCAGTAGGAATTGAAGCACTCACCCATTTCAAGAATGTTAAGCGGCGCATGGAAGAACGCGGCACGGTGAATGGAATCACGATATACGATGATTTCGCACATCATCCGACGGCGATTCAAACGACCATTCATGGCCTGCGAACTCATGTTGGAGAAGCAAGAATCATTGCCGTGCTGGAACCCCGATCAAATACCATGAAAATGGGCGTATGGAAGAATAGCCTTGCGGATAGCTTGCTAGAAGCCAATCAAGTGTTTTGTTTCACCCGTGATGCCCATTGGGCAATCAATGCATTGGAGACCTTAGGAAAAAAAGCTTACTGTTACGATGACTTGGATCTATTAATTCAAGAGATCGCAAGAATTACTCAATCCGGTGATCATATTTTAATCATGAGTAATGGAGGGTTTGGTGGTATCCATGAAAAAATATTATCCGCTCTGCGGAATCCTTGAATGAATAGATAGAAAACCAATAGTCAATACTGAAAGTCTCAGTCTCAGTCACCTTCAAATTCACATAACGAAAATACCTTGCACCCTAAATTCTCTAAACGCACCCTACCCCCCACATCGGGCAAATCAATGACAAAACAGCATTCTACGATTTCTCCACCCATGTCCTGGATGAGTTTCACCGCAGCTTCTGCAGTGCCACCGGTTGCAATCAAATCATCGATGAGCAGTACACGATCACCTGGCTGAATAGCGTCGACATGTATTTCAATCCGATCACTACCGTATTCCAATTGATAGTCCCTCCCTATCGTCTCAGCAGGTAATTTATTCGGTTTCCGAATGGGCACAAAGCCCAAACCCAGTTGATAAGCAACAGGCGCACCTATGATAAAGCCGCGTGATTCAATGCCGACTACTTTGTTAATCTGAATATCCAAGTACCGTTTTGAAATTTCCTGAATGGTAGTGCGCAAACCAATTGGATCTTTTAGTAATGTCGTGATATCACGAAACATGATTCCGTGATGCGGATAATGCGGAATGGTGCGGATATGGGATTTGATCGGCATAAAGGTTAAAAATCCATTTTCACATTGAGAAATTCTGGATTCAATCCTGGAAATGAAAAGGCCCCAACTCACCGGTTGAGGCCTTTTGCATCATTCAAAGCTACACTAAATTAAATAAAGCTTAGTGGTCCATTGCAGCTTTTGCATCAAAGCTCTTTGGCGCTTTAATTTGGGTCATGAGATCGTCATCCCATTTACCTTCAACATTCATATGAAGAGCAGCGCCCAGTAATACAGCTTCAATCAGGTTATGACTGAGGTATACATAAAGTCCTGGTTGTTTGAATTCATACGCTGCAGCAACTGCCGCACCGCCTGGAACCCACCAGGTTTCTTGGCTGGTTAAAGGCACGTCGCTGAAAGAACCACCCACCCAATACAGATCAGCATGACCACCAATCAAGTGCGGACGAGAATCACGGTTAGCTTGTGAATGAATGAACAGTACTTTTTCGCCTACTTTTGCTTTCAGCGCATTGTCGCCTGTAATTGCACCAACAGCACCATTAAACACTACGTGCGTTGGAACGAGTCCTTTGGAAACTTCCAGCATATCTGCCATACCTTCAGCTGGTGAGCCATAGGATTTGAATTTGCCGCTGGCATCTTTTGGCAGATAGAAATCTTGTTCACCGATGTAAAAAGCTTTATCGTATTTATATGGCTTGCCTTTTGAATCTTTCAAACCGTCTTTTGGTAATACCATAATCGCGCCATTCATGCCAGAAATAACATGGAATGGAATCATGGTTCCACCTGGTGCACAGTGGTATACAAATACGCCTGGTTTAATTGCTTTAAAGCGCAAAACAACTTCTTCACCAGGTTGTACCAGAGTTAAACCAGCGCCACCCAATGCACCTGTTGCTGCGTGGAAATCCACGTTATGTGCCAATGTGCTGGTTTTTGGATTAGATAATGTCAATTCAACGTAGTCGCCTTCGTGTACTACGATGAGCGGACCAGGAATGCTACCATTGAAAGTCAGACCCCAGACTTTTGCTCCAGGAGCAACTTCCATCAGTTTCTCTTGGGTTTCCATACGAACTTCAACGACTTTAGGTCCTTTTGAAACCTGATCGTGAACAGGTACATTTGGTGGAGCCACCAATTCTTGTTTTACACGCGGTAATTTAGAAATGTCTGTAGCAGCCACAACAGCTTGCGTTGCGCCTAAACAGAGCAATCCTAACCCTACAACTGCTTGAACAGCTTTAATCATATCTCCCTCCATAAATGATGAACTTCGCGCTTCTTTATGCGCCATTCTAATCTGTTGATGTAATCATCAAGACCACATCAACACCTGTCCTTTTTCTAATGAGCAAAAGGGCGGAACGGCGAATATACACTTTCTGAGAAAAACTGTCTATTTTTGGTAGCTCATAATCGTGGAATCTTCAGTTAAAGAGTTAAAAACAACCGTAAATTTATATAATCAATTTTTTAATAAACAGATCTGACTTATAAGATTTTTTACTAAAATTATCCTTGTATCAATCTTATTTCCGCAGCAGCAAGATTCTCTAATGTTCCCCTGAGTACCACCACGTCACCTGTTTCCAGGCGTGTTTCATTTGTTGGCAATACTCCCCGTATATTACGCCTTCGAATCGCAGTGACTTCAACAGCAAGGTTGGTTAAATTAATATCTTCCAAAGTTTTATTAATTGCTGCTGCACCAGGAATCATTGTGATGGTTAACAAGCGCGGGAATAGTTTCTCACCACCATCTTCCGTGTCATCAGTGGAACCATAATAAAATCCTCGAAACAAGCTATATCGCTGCTCACGAGTTTCTCTAATTCGTCGTATTATGCGATTTGTTGATATGTCAACAAACATCAATGCATGCGATGCCAACATTAAACTGCCTTCCATAATCTCGGCAACAACCTCTGTAGCTCCAGCTTCTTTAAGAAGGTCAATGTCTGAATCGTCGTGCGTTCGAACAACAACCGATAGCTCTGGTCGTAGCGCTTGTACATGTGCAAGTATTTTTAATGCGGACACGGTATTGGCATAACTCACTACCAGTACTTTTGCACGCATCAAACCTGCGGCTATGAGCACTTCTCGCCGTGCCGCATCACCATACACGACTGATTCACCAGCAATGGTCGCTTCACTGATGCGCCGAGGATCAAGATCCAATGCGATAAACGGCACTGATTCCTGCTCCAGGATGCGCGACATATTTTGCCCACTCCGGCCATAACCGCAGATAATGACGTGATTCTGCGTTGCCATTGTTTGGGCAGCAATAGATGTTAATTGCATCGCACGATACATCCACTCGGAACTGTAAAAACGCTGCACCACAGATCCACTATATTCGATAATAAAAGGAGCAATGAACATGGACAACACCATGGCAGCCAGCACTGGCTGAAGTATTGAGTTACCTACCAATCCAATCGCACCCGCTTGAGCAAGCAAAACAAAACTAAATTCACCGCTCTGCGCCAAATTCATACCCGTTCTGAAGGCAACACTAGCGTCGGCACCGAATAAACGTGACAATCCGGCGATCAATACTATTTTCAAGCCAATAAGTGCTGTCAAGATCGCAAATATCCAAACAAAATTCTCGATCACTACTTGCATGTCCAATAACATGCCAATAGTGATAAAAAACAATCCCAGCAAAATATCCCGAAATGGCTTGATATCATCTTCGACCTGATACCGGTATTCCGTTTCAGAAATCAGCATGCCAGCGAGAAATGCACCTAATGCCAGAGATAATCCCGCCAGTTCCGTTAACCATGCCAATCCCAGCGTGATCAACAACACATTGAGTACAAATAACTCTGATGATTTCTGACGCGCAACCAAATGAAACCAGGGACGTATAAGTTTCTGCCCGAACAATAGAATAAATGCCAAGACACTGATCACCTTGAGTATGGCAATCGCAAACATCAGACCAAAATCGCTGCTATCACTATCGACTTCGGTAGCAAGTGCCGGAATAATGATCAAAAGTGGAATGACGGCTAAATCCTGAAAAAGCAATACACCGATGATTTGATGGCCATGCGTTGAATTGAGCTCTGCCCGCTCTGCCAGCATTTTGATGACGATGGCGGTAGAAGACATGGCCAAAGCACCACCCAATACTAATCCAACATGCCAATTCAATCCCAGCACCCAAGAAATTGCCATAACCAGCAAGATACTGATAATCACCTGCGATGTACCAAAGCCAAATACAATATGTTTCATAGCAATCAGTTTGGGTAAACTGAATTCCAGACCGATGCTAAACATCAGAAACACCACACCAAAGCCGGCAAGGTGATGAGTCTCATCCGTTGCTGGTATCCACCCCAATGCATGAGGACCGATGATGACACCTGCCAACAAATAGCCCAGCATCGGGGGCAAACGTAACAAACGAAAAATAACAACTGCCAGCACTGCGATCGCTAACAAGATTAAAACTGTCTGTAGAGGGTCATTCATGAATAGTAAATTATCGAAACAAAAATAGCCGGGTCCGTAACGATACTTCAGGATCGGACTGGCCACAATCTATTCAGAGCATAATGCTATATAATAACGGTAGTTCAATATTACCTATAGAAATGCCAGTACCTCATCTTTCTACCGCCCTGCGTGGCCCTATTCTTGATCTTGAGAATCGTATAATCAGTGCTATGCCAACCATTGAGCACTGGTTAAGAAACAAATGGCGTGAACATACCGTGCCGTTTTATTGTTCAGTGGATTTACGCAACAGTGGTTTTAAATTAGCGCCTGTTGATACCAATTTATTCCCAGGTGGCTTCAATAATCTCAATCCAGAGTTCATTCCTCTATGCGTACAAGCGATGATGAGCGCTATCGAAAAGATATGTCCAGATACGCACAGCATACTGCTGATACCTGAAAATCACACGCGCAATCTTTTCTATTTGCAAAATATAGCAACATTGCAGAATATCATGCAGCATGCCGGATTAAATGTCCGTATTGGCACGTTGTTACCAGAAATCACAACAGCCACTCAGATAGATCTACCCAATGGGCAGGCGATCACTCTCGAACCCATAGTGCGCAAAAATAACAAATTAGGTGTCGAAAACTTTGATCCCTGTGCTGTGCTGCTTAATAACGATCTATCGACTGGTGTTCCCGAAATTTTGCAGGATCTGAATCAAATTGTCATTCCGCCCTTACATGCAGGATGGGCAACACGACGAAAATCAGATCATTTTTCTGCCTACGATCGAGTTGCTCAAGAGTTTGCTGAATTGATTGACATCGATCCTTGGTTGATTAACCCACGCTTTACTTCCTGTGGAGAAATTAATTTCCGCGAGAAACAGGGGGAAGAATGCGTAGCAAGTGCTGTTGACCGCATTCTTTCAATTATTAGAAAAAAGTATCAGCAATATGGGGTAAAGGACGATCCTTTCGTCATTGTCAAAGCAGACTCAGGTACCTATGGAATGGGTATCATGACAGTAAAGGATGGTGCTGATATTTATCAACTCAATCGCAAGCAACGCAATAAAATGGCGGTAGTCAAAGAAGGTATGCAAGTATCGAATGTGTTAGTGCAGGAAGGCGTTTACACGTTCGAAAATATCAATCAAGCAGTTGCAGAACCCGTCATTTATATGATTGATCGTTATGTCGTTGGCGGATTTTATCGAGTGCATACGGGGCGTGGTATTGACGAAAATTTGAATGCACCCGGCATGTATTTTGTCCCTCTGGCATTTGAGACAACTTGTCTGGTCCCCAATAGCGCGGCACAACCCAACTTTATTCCCAATCGTTTCTACGCATACGGCGTTGTCGCCCGACTTGCGTTGCTGGCAGCAGCGCTGGAGTTGGAACAAAATGTTGCCAGAACAGCGATTCCTCTTCCTGCATAATTCCATCATGAAGCTTATTTTTATTATTGATCAGTTGGATTCCATCAAAATCAATAAAGATTCAAGCTATGCCATGATGCGCGAAGCAGTTGCCAGAGGTCATCAGATTTATGTGTGCTATCAACATGATATTGTGCTAGTTGATAACATCATTACCGCCAATGCATGCCCTCTGACTCTGATGATGCCTCCTTACCAGGATAATTCATGGTATCAGGTTGGTGAGACGCTAACCGCTCCCCTGCATGAATTTGACGCCGTACTCATGCGCAAAGATCCGCCATTTGATCTTGAATATGTTTACAGTACTTATTTACTGGAATTGGCTGAAGCTCAAGGGGCCCTTGTCATCAATAGTCCGAGTGCCATACGTGATTACAATGAAAAACTAGCGATTGCAAAATTTCCGCAATTTACCACCCCTACCCTGGTGACTAGTCAAGCACATTTAATTAGGGAATTCCTCCGTAACTATCACGATATCATTTTAAAGCCTCTGGATGGCATGGGAGGCGCCAGCGTATTTCGTATACATCGTGAAGATCATAATATCAACGTGATTTTGGAAACACTGACACATTATGGAACACGCACTATCATGGCACAGCGCTATATTCCTGAAATTGCATTGGGAGATAAGCGCATTTTATTGATTGCGGGGGAACCTGTACCTTATGCGCTGGCACGCATTCCGAAACCGGGAGAAACGCGCGGTAATTTGGCAGCGGGCGGTACTGGAAAAGTACAGCCATTATCAGAGCGAGACAAAGAAATTGCGGAATTTCTGGGACCTGAATTGGCTAAACAAGGACTGATGCTGGTGGGATTAGATGTCATTGGAGACTATTTAACGGAAATTAATGTCACCAGTCCAACAGGAATGCAAGAGATTACTCGGTTATCAGGATTTAATGTGGCAGGAATGATGTTGGATGCACTAGAAACGCGCATTCAACAAAGAAAATCTAATGAATGAACCTCTATATACCGGTTTATTTCAAATGAACACCTTTTATCAGGTGTTCATTTGAAGAAGAAAAGGTTTGTTGATTAAATTAGTGTAATACAACCGCCTCTTCTTTTTGTTCTTCGCAAATCAAATTCGCACAATAAGTTTCATGAATACCATCCAGGAATCCCCACAGTGCATCGCAAGCTTCTTTGGTGGCAGCCAATACTTCATTCTGTTTTTCTTCAGTATCAGCAAATCTTTCGATCAATGCCCACTCTGCTTGCGAGTGGTACACGTCTGCTTTTTGGTGAACGGTGAAGAATTCATAATCTGTAGGATTTTTCATGCCATAAAATTTGGCTAAACCGTCAATTTTGACCGCAGCAACATCAGGAACTTGTGATTCGAAAGCATGTAGAGCAGCAAGCCCTGCATAAAATGGGCGATTTAAGCAAATATCCCGAAATGTAGAAACCAGCTTTTCGGTATTAGGTAACGCGGCTGCATTTGCTAAGCTTTTATCGTTTGCACCCAGTGCAAAGGCAAATTTTTTCCATAGTGCTGGGTGATTGTTATCTCCATGCTCTTCATCAATCAAATTCTTCAGTACTTCTTGACGAACACTGATGTCACCACTATTTGATTCTGAGTGAACATGAGGTGTATTAAAGTGTACAGCGCTTAAATAAGTTGGCTCAGCCAATACATTATAAAAATACTGCTCAGCATAATGCCGCAATTGCTCCTTAGTCAGTTTGCCATCGGTCCAGGCAACATAAAAAGGATGTTTGAGGAGATGCTTGGCGCTGATGATGGCATTAATTTCTTGCTTGAGTTTAATATTGGTTGTCATAGTTGTTCCCTTTAAACAGAGATGGATAAAGATTTGCCGTATATCATCGCTAAATAATACCAGCAAGTCAAATTTAGCTTCTCAGCTAACCTTGGTGGCGCTTAGATTTCTTGATAAATATCGACTGGCAGCAATCATGTTCTCAAGTGCTGGTTTTACTTCTTCCCAATTGCGTGTTTTTAATCCGCAATCCGGATTTACCCATAATCTTCGCGCCGGTATACGGCGTGCTGCTTTTTGCATTAAAGCAACCATTGAATCCACCGAAGGTATATTGGGTGAATGAATGTCATAAACACCCGGCCCCATCTCATTCGGATAATGAAACTGATCGAACACATCCAGTAGCTCCATATCTGATCGGGAAGTTTCAATGGTAATCACATCCGCATCCATTTGCGCAATGGTTTCTATAATATCGTTGAATTCCGAATAGCACATATGCGTATGAATCTGCGTTTCGTCCGCCACACCATTGGCGGTAATGCGAAATGCACGAATTGCCCAATCGAGATAAGTTTTCCATTGAGATTTTCTGAGTGGCAAGCCTTCTCTCAGCGCAGCTTCATCAATCTGAATAATGCCAATACCTGCGTTCTCCAATGCGAGCACTTCTTCACGAATCGCCAGCGCTAGTTGCATGCAAGTATCTTCACGCGGTTGATCATCACGCACAAAAGACCAATTCAATAAAGTAACCGGCCCCGTCAACATGCCTTTCATAGGTTTTTGAGTTAATGATTGTGCATATTGAATCCACTCGACAGTCATTGGTTTTGTATGCAAAACATCGCCGTAGATAATCGGCGGTTTGACGCATCGGGATCCATAAGATTGCACCCAGCCAAATTCAGTAAAGGCATAACCCGCTAATTGCTCGCCAAAATATTCCACCATATCATTGCGCTCAGGCTCGCCATGCACCAAAACATCGAGCCCCAAAGCTTCCTGTTCCCTGACACAAGTTTCAATTTCTTTGCGCATCGCTAGTCGATACTCCTGCTCCGATCGTTTATGTTGACGAAGATCTTGTCGAGCTTTCCGAATTTCCTGTGTTTGTGGAAAGGAGCCAATGGTCGTAGTCGGAAAAAGAGGCAGTTGAAACTTTTTCTGCTGCAAGATCGTACGTTGGTGATAAGGCGAACGACGCGTGCCCATTGCTTCATTAATTTCTTTCACGCGAGCTTTCACAATTGCCCGATGGACTCGATCGGATTGTTTGCGACTAGCTATATCTGCTTTGTTTTCGTCCAGAATCTCTGCAACGCTGCTCCTACCATAATTCAATGCTTTTGCTAACACTGCCACTTCATGCAATTTTTGCACGGCAAATGCCAACCACGATTGAATATCATCATCCAATTGCTGTTCGTTATCCAAATCAATTGGCACATGCAGCAATGAGCAGGAAGGGGCAAGCCACAACCGATCTCCCAGTCCAAGATGGATAGACTCGAGCCAATCCAAAACTTCGTTTAGATCTGTTTTCCAAATATTACGGCCATTGATAATTCCCAGAGACAGGATTTTGTGATTCGGAAGCCAATCGATCACTTTGGCAATTTCATCCTTTGCAATTACTGCATCTAAATGCAACCCACTGACGGGCAGCTCGCAAGCTAGTTGTAAATTCTCCTGCAGTTGACCAAAGTATGTCGTCAATAATAAATGCATGGGAGATGCCTGCAACTGGTAATAAGCTTTTCTCAAGGCATGCTTCCATGCTTGATTGAGTTCCATGATCAATACAGGCTCATCAATTTGCACCCACTGAACATCCAACTTTTCTAGTTCACCAAGCAACTGTGCATAAGCATTTAATAAATCATCCAACAGATCAAGCTTATCGGTTCCATCTTTGGATTTTCCCAACCATAAATAAGTGACAGGACCGAGAATGACTGGTTTTACTTGATGATGTATTTGTTGGGCTTGTTTGATTTGCCTTACTAAACGCTCGGGATTCAGAGAAAAACGCGTGTTTTCATCAAATTCAGGGACAATGTAATGGTAATTGGTATCAAACCATTTAGTCATTTCACTGGCATTCACGCACGAATGAGCAGCATCATCAATCACCGCACGCCCTCTGGCCGCACGAAAATAACTGTCCATGTCATTGCCAGTTAATGCACTAACCCGAGCAGGAATATTTCCCAGCATAAAACTGGTGTCCAACACATGATCGTATAATGAGAAATCGCCCACTGGAATCCAGTCCAATAGTGCCTGATCTTGCCAATGTTGTGTTTGTAAAGTGATTGCAGCTTCCAGCAACGCTTGTTCAGAAATTTCTTTTTTCCAGTATGTCTCCAAAGCAAATTTCAATTCCCGCTTTCTACCAATTCGAGGAAATCCAAGATTGTGTGTTGTTACCATAATTGACTTATTCCCTACTGATTAATAATAATTTGGCTATTGTATGAATAATCAATAATGAATAATAATGATAAGTTTTGATATTTTTATAAGGATTCCTTATCAATGATCGAACATAGTCACCTCAAAATCATACAAGCATTGCAAGCAAACGGAACGCTCACTGAGGCGGCCAATGCACTGTGCCTGAGTCAACCAGCCCTATCCCATCAAATTGGTTATCTGGAAAAGAAGTTAGGTGTAGCTTTATGGGAACGCGAGGGACGTGGTGTGCGCTTGACGCAAGCTGGAATTTTGCTGCTGGAAGTTGCCAATCAAGTTTTACCTGTTCTATCGCAAGCAGAAAAAACACTGGCAGCCTATCGTGAAGGTCGATCAGGGATTTTGCGTATCGGCGTCGAATGCTATCCTTGTTTTGAATGGCTCACGGGTGTGATTGGTCAGTTTATGTTAGCAATGCCGGATATTGATGTTGATATTGTTCAGAAATTTCAATTCACAGGATTGGAAGGTTTATTAAATCATCATATTGATGTGTTAATTACTCCTGATTTTGTCAAAAAAGAGAAAATTATTTATGAAACTTTGACTGAATACCAGCTAGTCATCCTGGTATCAGGCGACCATCCCATGGCAGAAGTCAGTCATCTGACTCCAGAGCAGTTATCAAGGGAAACATTATTAACTTTTCCGGTTTCTATGGAAAGACTGGATATCTTGACCTATTTCTTAACGCCAGCACACCTAAAGCCGGAGAAATTGAAGCAAATCGAATCGCTTGAAATCATGCTGCAAATGACAGCATTAAAACGTGGCGTTTGCGTACTGCCTGAATGGTTAGCAGATTTAAAAAATAAAGATCACAAACTCAGAAAAATCCGCATTGGCAAGAAAGGTTTATTTCAGAAATTGTTTCTGGCAATGCGTGAACCAGAAAAAACCATTCCTTATATTGAGAAATTCATCGCAATCGGAAAGGAAAAGGCCAATAATACAAAAGGGTATTAATAATTAATAATAGGTAAACCCCCGGCTTTGCCGGGGGACTCACAAAGGTTTGACCGTTACGGCAGTCGTCGTAACGTTCTAGTCCCAACCACGAGACGAGGAGTCAAAAATGAAGGAGTACCAAAGT
>JAGOKN010000061.1 GCA_017994575.1 Nitrosomonas sp. | reverse complement strand
CGAAGGCAGCTCACCGCTGAGGAACTGGCTGAGATTATTCATAAGCGGCATCAGAGGAGACTTAGCGCCAAACAGTCTTCCGTCCGACGGAAAGTGGCTTTGGAGTAATCTGACAAAGTAGAATTAATTATAATTAGGATATAGTCTAAGAAAGCGAATTAATCAACACTTCCTTAGTTGGTTATTGCACTGGCAGGGGAAGCTGCGCAGGAGTCTTTTAGATGATGGTGCAATAAATCAGACCATGGAATAGTTACGCAATAAAAGACCATACGAACCACCATAAATATCGACGTCTTATACAATATTTACGGACCTGCGGAAGATTAAATTATCAATCATGCAGTGGAATTCACAACTTTATAGCATACAAAATTTATTTACACACAAATGAGAATCATTTGCATTAAAGATTATTATCCTATAAAATGCTACCTATTCATCAAGCCCTAAATGGTGAATATTCCGCACCAATCAGCGCGCCTCAGCCCGCGTAGCCGGATGGTTGGACCATGTTCAAGTTTATGCCAGTCGCCCAGTACACCCCTCATTTTCCTCCTTTAGGTGTACTGGGTTTTTTATTAATAATAACTTGATCAAATCGCGTAGAGAGATCGCTAGAATTCCTATCCCAACGCGAAAAGAAAGTTTAAAGACGAAGTCTCAGCCGTTATTGCCAATCCATTTTATTGTCAGGTATGCTTCAAACAGCCTCAACAAAAATGGAGATGCTCATGTCAATTGCTTGGAACCAGCAGCAGGAATCACTGGCAGATATTCAGAAAATCATCAAAGACAAGCATTGTCCCGATGACATTCAAATCATCAAAGAACACATCAAATTTTTAAAAAAGCAATCGGCATTCTATTACGCCTGTCAGTTATTAAGTCTGGCGCGCAATAAACAACGCGCATCACGTTCTGCTGAAGAAAGCATGGTTAAGCAGACATGGTGGAAAGCAGCAGCAGCGCAAGATGAAGTGTGGATCGTCCAGCAGCTGGCTCTATGCACTTACAAAGATGAAGAGCTACCCGCAAGAAAAAGGCTGCAACAAGCCCTCACTTGGTTGGAAGAAATCGGTCTGCGTAGTCCGGAAAACATCAACACCGAAACGCTCTGCCTGGGAGGCGCGGTTCATAAGAGAAAATGGCAGTTATTCGGACAAATGGAGGATTTATACGAATCCTTATCTTTCTACCGCTCTGCTTTTGAACGCAATCCTCAGCAAGATATGGGATATGGCGGCACCAATGCGGCATTCATCCTCGATTTACTGGCAGATCGCACCAAAGGCATCGCCCTGCGTAGCGGCACTACATCAAGTGAAGCTCATCATTTGCAACAGCAAGCACTGACTTTACGTCAGCAAATGGCAGAACAAATACCGGCATGGTTGGATCAGTTTCATCACCTCGATGAAGAAGAGCAGTTCTGGCATCAAGTTACGTTAGCCGAAATTCATTTTGGTCTGCAAGATTACGAAAAAACCAGCGTGTGGCTCACCACTGCCAATGTGACGCATGCTGAAAACTGGAAACAGCAGACTTTGTTCACTCAACTACTGCATATTGCCCATCTGCAGGGGCTCTCCCCCCCGCGAGAAACCGATCATCCCGCAGATTGGCATCCAGCCTGGAAAACACTTTCTCAGATTATCGGTCAAGAAAATGCTCAACGCGCATTGCTGTCAGGCACCGGGAAAGTTGGATTGGCACTCTCAGGCGGCGGATTTCGCGCGTCTTTCTTTCATTTGGGCGTACTGGCGCGACTAGCGGAGATGGACGCCTTGCGCAGTGTGGAAGCCCTCTCCACAGTTTCCGGAGGCAGCATTCTAGGGGCACATTATTACCTAGAGGTGCAAAACTGCCTACAAACCAAAGCAGATAATGAAATTACCCGCGATGATTACATCGAGATCGTCCGACAAGTGCAGGTGAAATTTCTTGCAGGCGTGCAAAAAGATATCAAGATGCAAACATTTGCCAGTATGCATGACAATCTCAGCGTATTTTCCGGCAAAAATTATTCCCGCAGCCATCGATTGGGAGAATTGTATGAATCCGAGCTATATGAAGCAATCGCTGACGGCCATACCAATGGGAAGCCACGCACCATGCCGGACTTGCTGATTAAGCCCAAAGATGTGACTGATTCGGAATCCTTCAAACCCAAATTCTCCAACTGGCTGCGCCGCGCCAAGATACCTACGTTGGTACTAAACAGCACTTCCTTGAATTCAGGTCATAACTGGCAATTTACCGCTCACTCCATGGGCGAACCGCCCAGTCAGATCAGCGGTGAAATTGATATCAATGAACGCTATCGGCGCATGAATTACCAGCAGACACCGAACACAGAATTACAAAATTATCGATTAGGTTATGCCGTAGCTGCGTCCGCCTGTGTGCCGGGTTTGTTTGAGCCGCTTATCATTGCCGGACTCTACGAAGGACGCACCATCCGCCTAGTGGATGGTGGCGTACACGACAATCAAGGGATTGCAGGCTTACTCAATGAAGGTTGCACGCGCATACTTTGCAGCGATGCTTGCGGACAAATGGGTGATGTCAGCGACCCCTCCGATGCCTCACCCGGCGTTTTATTACGCGCCAGCTCGATTCTGCAGGACCGGGTGCGCGAAGCAGAATATCAGGATCTGCGCAGCCGCTTGGACAGTCTCGCGCTGGATGGTTTGTTTTTTGTGCATACCCGCAAAGAACTGGAAACTGCACCGCTGGACTGGATCAACTGTCAGGACCCTCAGCCGCCCGTGCATGCACAGAACAATCTGACTTCCTACGGCATTGATCGCGAGCTACAGAAAAAAATTGCCGACATACGCACCGACCTGGATGCTTTCACAGAAGTCGAAGCCTATGCGTTGATGGCGAGCGGCTACCGGATAACCCGACGTGAATTTGAAATATTGCAGGAACAACATCGTCAATCTGGCAAACCCGGCACCTGGGGTGGCTATGACATTGATGCCACAGGCGTGGAATGGCCATTCCGACCGCTGGAACCCTTACTTGCATTAAAAAAAGACACCAACGCACAAAGCCAGGATTTACATCTACAACTGCAGGTAGCGCGCAAAGTTTTCTTTAAGGTATGGGATTTGAACTTGGTTTATAAAGTATTGGCGTCTCTAACCGTGCTGCTTATCGTAATAAGTTCGCTCGGATTACTATGGTTAATCAGAAATGAGCCAGTCATGGAACTCACTTGGGGTGGCCTGCTGTTAACCCTGGCTTTATTTGTCGCAGGAATCTTTGTACCCGTGTTGCAGTGGCTAAAACCCACTAACAAAACCAGAAGCGCGCTGACCAAGATCGCTGTTGCCGCACTGGGTTATCTCCTAGCCAACATTCATATCCATCTGGTGGACCGGTGGTTCCTGGCACGTGGAAAGCTGGATCGCTTGTTGAAACTAAAATCTTAGCCCATGGTTCTCGTGAACATGAACACATTAAGCGCAAAAGCACATATGTTCACGCAGAACTTCAAATTGCCCCGAGTCTAATACTTAACTTTCTGTGTGCATGTCATGCAGAAACATGCTAATCGAATAAAGTCACTATTTTTTCCAGATCAATCGTATTCTCATTACGCGCTTTTCTAAAATCAAGGATCTTGCTGAGGTTTTCCTTGGTCGTTGCCAACATCCATTCTTCGACAGCCAAGGGTTTGGCTTTATAGAAGTACCGTTCAGCAGTAGGCCATCTATTTTCAATCACAGCCAGTTCGAGCAAAGTGACGTAATCCCAGTAATCGGGTGTTTTTCGCTTTACTTTGGCATTGACGGCATACTCCACGGCAGGCAACAAGCGTAATGCTTTTTCTCTTTCTCCCAGTAACTCCAGGCAAGTTACAAAATTCACTCCAGGATAAGCGTCACGTGGATCGGACTCAAATCCCTTTTCGTAATAAGACAAAGCATCCTCCAGATAGATTCTGGCCTCAGCAATACTGCCAGCTCGATAGGCTCGCTCAAACTTGTCTTTATATATTCTTCCCCAGATGCCATAAGATTCGCTACTTGCCTTCCCGTCCTGTTCCAGCTTTCTCAGCACAGACTCAGCTTCGCCTATCATCACTTCATCTATTGGTTTAGCTTTGCCGCCATTGCGGTTGAGGACGAAAGCATATTGTTCCTGCACCATCAAGGTTTCAAAAATATAACGTGGCAATTGCTTGATAAAGCTCTGCATTTCACTGAATGCTTCAATATTCCGGTAAGAAATCATGATATCAATCAACACAGCCGTTTCTATGCTTTCCAACGGCCCATATTTCGCAACGATTTGGTGGATCGCTTCAATTCGCAGCGCTTTAGTCTTGCTGGCATCAGCATCCGTCAAATTTCGTGCATGAGCCAATTCTTTTTTGATTACCTCGTTATATTGAACTTTGTCCCTGAAAACATCCGTTTTCTCATGTGCCACCGAATTCTGAAAAGCAATGCCATTGATCATGTCATACAGAGGACTGTCGGTAGATCTGTTCTTTTTGGCGTGCCGGAGGCTATCAGCCAGCTTATTAATGTCATGGTCCCGATCAATCAGATTAAAATCCTTGTCCACCTGATAAACCAATATCCGATTAGGACCGATGTCGAAAGGCAATGGAAAATGGGAGGAAGCGATGATCGGAATCGTAGTGGACGATTTAACCGCGTAACGCATCCCCAGCTCATAGTAGGCATTTGGATTGAAGTTAGTCAGATCGGCTATGCAATATTCACACAAGATGATCTTTTCATACATGGTTTTATGAATTGACCCAAAGCTCTTTTCTTCCCTTTCTATCAATGGCTCCAAACCTGCTTTAATGATGGCTGGTTCAATCAATTCAATATAAATTTTATCAAAATCAATAGTTTGAACAGGCCCTGCTTCCCCTACGGCCTGCTTCAATTTTAGATCATTCAGATTTTCTTTCTTACCAAACGAGGTAATGACAAAACAGTAAGGATTCATGGCGATACACCCTTCAATATCTGCAGTTGATTTAAAAATTTTTACCTTTTTCTACCCGTTAGTATGGAGATAGATTCTCCTGATCCGAGAACAATTCCCCTTCAATGGCCGACACAGAGTATTGCTTACCGCTGTCACCCAGCCATGACGATAGATGATAAGTACCTGCTTGCGCACTGATCCGGGCAGCGAGAAAGTTACCAGCAGCAAAAAAGCGAGGTATCTTCTCATTGTTTTTCCCTTGCAGAAATGATTAATTACAAATGGAAGCGTAGCTTTATACATACTTTACAATGACTGTTTCGATAACATGCAAGCATGAAATTAATTCGATTCGATCATTCTAGCGTACTTCATTTTCAGTTTTACTCGAGATTGATGATCAACATTAAGAGAACTACAGTGGCAAAGAGGTGAATTCACCGTTTCCCTAATTGCTGGTATTGCTTAAACAAGATTCCTTACTACCAAAGACCTTTCAACTCGCGTTTATCGACATTCTTCATTGTGCAAAAAGCCCGAATCACAACTGAATAGTGAGTTCCCAAAATTACAAAAATTCATTGCCTATTTTTATTGCTTACATTATCCAATCTGAGTCATGCGGATAATTCAGGCAGCTCTCGCCAAGATTCCAGACTCCCAGAACCGATGGTTTTTGATCTTGTATGTCCACTGGGTGCGACGAGAAACGAACACGAACTCAACACGTTATTTCAATATGACCAGAAACACCAATCATTATCATTCGATGCAAATTCAGAATTTGAATATGCTTATAGAGATGGGTATGGAATTGAGTTCGAATTACCAACACACCGTACCATCGTTGAAGCTTACAAAGTTTCATTACAAGACACGTTCGATTTCCTAAATACGCGCCACTTCATTCATGGCTGGCAATATATCGGTGAATATCATCGAAAAGGCAAAGAATACTAAAATGATTTGCTGTACCTGTTTGGATACCGATTCAATGAGAAATGGAGCATCCTCAAATATGGCCGGATTGCGATTCGTCGATATTAAATCCAAAGGTGTCGTGGATGGATTACTTAATAGTAATATTTTTATACGTTGTCAGAGAAACTTTTATTAAGCATCGGAATCAACTGAAAATCGCGAGCCCGTCTCTCTAACATAGCATTGATGATGCCTCAGATGCATGTGCAATTAGCGAAGCATGCAAAAATACAGTTTGGTGTTGGCGTAGAAAATTACCATCGTCACCATTCCCCGCATGCTGCAACACGTATCATTTTTGGATTCTAAGTTCGTAGCGCATCGTTCAACCATGAATCGATTCAAATCCTAGTGGATCTTTCCAATCTAAGGAAGCGCTGATTAATTGACTGCACGAGCGAATTGCTTCGTTGCGCGATACTCACTCCCTCGCCTATCAGATTGATATGTCTCGGTTGTTGCGTTCCGTGCGCCTCGCCCTTCATCACGTTCGTTGAATTAATCAGCGCTTCCCTAAACATTTCTACTATTCCCGAACTGAGACGATAGAAATCTGTGTAACAACTGACTTAACTGTGCCTGATCGAATGGCTTGCTCAAATGCTCATCCATGCCGGCATCGAAACATTGTTGCTTGATATGCTCGAAAGCGTGCGCAGTCAGCGCCACTATCGGCACCGGCTGAATATTTTCTTGCTGTTCAAGTGCACGGATGCGCTGCGTCGCCTCAAATCCATCCATCACCGGCATATTGCAATCCATCAGAATCAAATCAACTGACTGCGATGAAAATGCTGTAATGGCTTCAGCCCCGTTACACGCCAAAATCACCTCGCAACCCAGATGCTCCAGCATGGCTTTGCTGATGAGCTGATTCACTTCGTTGTCTTCAACCAGCAATACGCGCGGACGATGCCCACTGACAACGGTATGTGGCTGAATTGACGCTATTTCTGGTAACGCATCTTTCTCCGTCATCGCATACTTCAATGGAATGCGGGCACAAAACCGAGATCCTTTGCCTACCTCACTACTAAGCGTGATTGTCCCATTCATGAGGGTTAACAAGTTGCGCGTGATCACAAGACCCAATCCGGTTCCCTGAATGTGTTGAGTAGATTCGCCAACTTGCATAAACTCCTGGAACAAGCGGGATTGATTCTCTGCGGAAATCCCCACCCCGGTGTCCGAGACCGTAAATATCAGTTCTACGATGTTTTGTTCCGGATCTGGAACACAATGCACAGAAAGCTGAACTTCTCCTTCCTGGGTAAATTTAAAAGCATTGCTCAAAAGATTGAACAGGATTTGTTTGATACGATCAGGATCACCGATAGGATTCAGGGAAGCACTACAATTAACATCGACTGAAAAATTCAACGATTTTTCCTTAGCTTTGGGTTTGAATAACAAATCGACTTCATTAATGAGAAAGTGCAAGTCGAATGGACGATTTACCACGCTCAGCTTGTGCGCCTCTATTTTGGCGAAATCAAGAATATCATCAATGACACGCAGCAGCGTGCGCCCAGAATTACGAATCACACTCAAGTATTTGACTTGCTCTGGATTGAGTTCAGTCGCCGCCAAAATATCGGTCATACCGAGCACGCCATTCATCGGTGTGCGGATTTCATGACTCATCGCTGCAAGAAAGGCTGATTTGGCTTTATTGGCATTTTCTGCCTGCAAGCGGGCATGCTCCAAGTCGATTGCCTGCTCTTCAAGAAGCAGAGCTTGCTGGCGAGAAACCCAGTAATTCTCATGCTGCAACTTGCCATTGTGCACAGAAAAAACCAGATAAGCCAATCCGAGAATGATCAACACCAAACCACTATCGCTCGACATAAAAGCAGCGAGACTGAATAGGCTTGGCAGATAGATTAATAGTGCAAATGCAAGCATCAGTCGAATTCGTGGCGCAGTAGCAGCAATACCTCCTGAGATAAAACCCACTGTACAGATAACGGCGAGCGTCGCGCTGCTATCAATCTCGTTGATCGACCAAAAAATCCACACCAGAAAAACCGCCCAGGTAAGTGCCGTCAACAGATAAATGGCAGCAATGGAATTTTCAACAAACACCATCTGGTTAATTCGTTGATTATAAGCAATTTTGTAAATGATGAAGCGCGATAATCCCAGGATAATAAACTCAACAACAAAGATAGCCATGAATGGCTGCGTGATCAGCACCGGTGATGTCAAAATGATAGCGGTGCTGCATAACACATAAAACAATCCGCCCAATCGCATGCGCTGTGCCAAATCCTGATTCGTACTGATACGTACTTTTTCAAGATTCACAACTTCTGGATCCGACCACATAGATAGATCGCCTTTCAAAATCTGCTGCTCTTAATATTGATCGAATCAACAAAATTTAACCAATGCTATCGGAGAACGGCTAATTTACTTGTGAAATTAGCACTCATCGCTGCACGATCAAGCAAACAAAAACAGACTGATCAGTTTCCAATTGGCGATAAAAATTATAACTAAAGATATAATTTTTTCCTAAGAAACATACACGCATAGAGAAAAAATACGCTGTTTTATTAAAAATCCAACAACAAGCGTTTGATTGGCAATTGGATTCCTTTCAAGATAGCGGATAGGGACGGCTGCGCTTACCGATGAACTTCACATCATCAGCAAGTCGAGCGCAATGAATTCATTTAAGCGCGGCAGAGCATGACAACTCGATTGATCAGTAGCGCTCCTTCTTGAAGATATCCAAGAGCATCGGGGGTAAGCGGCTGGCATTTGGATCTTCTGTTGTGTACTCCCGTACTATCGTGAAACCGGTTTCGGAAAGATTTCTCTTCAATTCAACCACGGAAAGGCGATTGAGCCACTGATAGCATGACCACAGTGCGTCTATCTCTTCCTTGCTTTCACAGGATTGACACAGCTGTCAAAGTAGATACTGTCTTGATTTTGGAGATGCCCCACGGCTCTGCTATGCGGTGAAAAAGATGTGATCCTTCGGATGAATAATAGAGGGGAGCGATCTGTATGAGAAAGTAGCCGCCAGGACGAAGCATCCTATTGATCTGTTGCAGAACGCTGCCAATAAAGGCTGTTCTATGTATTCAAATACGGACCAGCTGTAAATCAAATCGAAACTACCCGGTTCAATCTGCGTAAGTGACAAATTGTCCGACAGAAACTCCAAGCCCAATACTTGCTTGGCACATGGTAAACACTGCAACGGATCAAGCATGATATCAACAGCTCGCACGCTTCGTGGATTGAAGCGCCTTGCCACTCCCAAAGCGGTGATGCCCTCGCCACAGCCGATATCTTCCAACTAAATCCGAGCCTTATTCATGTATTCTTGAGAAAAAACAATCTCTGGTAAATTTAAATCAGCAGACAGTTTCTTCTTCACAAGCTCGAAAACTGATTGATCTTTGAAAGCTTGTTCAATAATCTCTTCTGCAGCACCCGCCAAGGTAATTGCTGGAACGTATGCTTGGTGGCCCAAAAAGAGACGTATAACCAGTCAAGTTGATCAACCGCAGCATCAGTTTTTGACAAATAGAGTCCATACGTTCTAATACCTGTGAACTCGTAAGCCATCAACGGAACGTAGAATCTGTCAAGTTTACAGAATTTCAGTCAGTTAAGTTACACCGACAATGCCAGTGATAACTTAACTAAAACATATATTATTATCAGCGCTATTTTCCTGCTGCTTTGATCGCATCGAGATTTGCTTGAGCGTCTTCATTTCCTTGTGCGGCGGCTTTTCCGAACCATTCAATCGCTTTTTTCTCATCTCTCGTTACGCCGTCACCGGTGAAATACATGGCTCCCAGATTATTCTGCGCATCGACGTGTCCTTGTTCCGCGGCTTTCTTGAATAACTCCACGGCCCTGCCCATGTCTTGTTCAACACCCTCACCATTGGCATACATCAACCCTAGATTAAACTGGGCATCTGCATAACCTTGCTCTGCTGCACGAAAAAACCAACCGGCTGCCAGCTCAGGGTCGTTGTTTAACATTTGCCCCGATGGCCCCTTCGAAATCGCCTCACCGGTATAGTACATAACGCCTAAACCGTTCTGAGCAACAGGATCGCCTTTTTTGGCATCCTCCAACAGTGCTTTAAATTTTTCTTCCGCATTTTGCACATCCCCTATCCCTGGCGGCATAATCTGTTCTTTCAATTCAGCTTTTTCTTCAGGTGTCAAACCTTCGCCGATGAACGATGGTATTTCACCAAGCTTGGTCACTTCATCCGTCACTGCGGGCGCCGCGCTTGTTTCTGATTTATCACTTTGTGATTTTTCACCGCAACCCGTCAGAAAGAAAATTGCTGTAGCAAGTAATAAAACAGTCAAAACATTCATGTGTAATTTCCTTTATTTCCTTAGATTTATAACAACCGATAGAATATAGCAACCCGATTGGCAGTTGTGCTATATATTTGCTATTTGGCACCAGCCTTCTTCAACAAATCAATCACTTCTTTATAACGATATAGATTAGCCAGCATCAAAGCGGTCATGCCATTGCTCGCTTTAAGATTGAGGTCCGCATTCGCTGCAATCAATGAGTGAACCGCTCCCAGATGCCCATGCTGCGCAGCCAACATTAATGGTGTTGCGCCATTCTCAAGTTGAGAATTGACATCAGCTTTCGCCTTGATCAAGGCTTGAATAGTCTGTTGGTGGCCTTCCTGCGCAGCAAGTAATAACGCTGACATACCATTGTTTCTTCTCGCATTGACATCTACATTGGCCGCCAATAATAACGCGACAACTTTTCTTCTGTCTTTTTCGGAAGCAAGGATCAAAGCGGTATCCTTTTCGTCAGATACCGCGTTCACATCGGCTCCTGCAGCAAGCAAAAGCTCAACGACCTGATCACGGCCATCCCGCGCCACTTGCATCAATGGCGTATAACTATTGTCTGCCCTCAAATTGACATCGACTCCTGCCTGCAAAAAGCGCTCAATGATAGCCGGGTTGCCTTTTTTAACCGCGATCCAAAAAGCAGTATGCAATGCATCCCGTTCAATCGTTTTACTATCGAGTATTTTTTTTACCAACGAAAAATTACCTTTGTCCGCTGCGCTGTTAAGCTCAGAATCGATATTCTCAGACCACACATTCGTAGAAACAATAGTCAATAAGACCATCACGAGTCTCATTAAGTTATTTCCAAATAATTTTTCCATGCAGAAATTCCCTTACAAAACAATTCGTATCACTTCGAAATATTAAAAACCAATTTTATTACAAACACACACCATCCATTTGTTCCGTACCTGGCGGCTAAATGGAGCCGCCAGGAAACCTTAATTATGCCATTTTCTAAATTGTCCCTCATAACCAATATGATTGCTGTGCTCTTTCCCTGACTAAGAGCACTATGCTATTCTTAACCGTTAAGTATTCTTAAATCGGTATTATGTTCACTAATGAGATCGCTGAGAATAAGCCCACTGCATTTTGCATCTCATCCTTACCTGGCTTATAGACGAAAATTTAATTTCTGTGAAAAGCACTCAAAAAATATCCCATGACCACTGATCATTATGACATCGTTATAATAGGCGGTGGCCCCGTAGGCATGGCACTGACACTTACTTTGCGCGATGCCGGTATTTCTAGTTTATTGCTTGAAGCGCGTGGCTTACCAGAAAAAGTCGAAGATCCGCGTCCGTTGGCATTATCGCACGGAAGTTATCTGATCTTGCACCGCTTAGGAGTATGGGATAAGTTGCCACAAAAAACACCTATTCGGACCATACACATCTCGAATCGCGGCAGTTTTGGTCAAACGATCCTAACGCCAGAAGATGCGGGTGTTCCCACGTTAGGATTTGTGGTCAACTATCACGACCTGTTTCATTCGATGCACAAAAAATTGGTCGAATCCCAAGCGAATTATATTGCTGGCGCAATAGTTACTCGACTGGATACCGATGAAAATTCGGGTCGAGTATATTTCAATTATCAGGGCAAAGAAGAAAAAATCACTGCCAAGTTACTCATCCTCGCGGATGGTGGCCAGCTTGCCAAACAATTGCCTGACATCACCTACCAAACCCACGATTATCAACAATGGGCTGTGGTTG
The DNA here is from genome assembly GCA_017994575.1 of Nitrosomonas sp. Lineage (GTDB taxonomy): Bacteria > Pseudomonadota > Gammaproteobacteria > Burkholderiales > Nitrosomonadaceae > Nitrosomonas. The sequence goes on along the minus strand of JAGOKN010000061.1, from coordinate 5,117 downwards.
CAAACGTTAAAGCCGAAAAAAAGCAAATCGGCATTGCCTATGAGCGCTTTACATCTGATGGCCCCGTGGCTTTACTTCCCAATGACAAAGACTTTGCTTTGGTATGGACTGTCACCCCTGAAGCTTCCAAAGAAATAGTTGCGCTGGATGATGCAACATTCCTAGCTCGATTGCATCGGCATTTTGGCGATAGACTGGGCAGGTTTGTCAGCGCAGGAAAAAGATCCGCGTTTCCATTGGCGCTCAAGTATGCAACCTCCGTTACCACACAAAGAGTTGCATTGATCGGCAATGCCGCTCAAACATTGCATCCCGTTGCAGGGCAAGGATTCAATCTGGGATTGAGAGATGCTTATGAATTAGCCTGTGAGATCATCAGTACGCAAAGCTCGTCCCATGAAATTGGGGCCCCTGCCATGTTGTCGAGATATCGTCAGAGAAGGCAAATGGATAGCAGTACGGGTAGAATGTTTACCGACTCGCTAGTCAAAATTTTTTCCAATGAAAATAAATTACTAAAACATGCTTGCGGCATCGGCCTAAGTACGTTGGATTGCATGCCTCCACTGAAGCGATTTATTGCCCGTCGCATGATATTCGGAGCCAGAGGATAATTTCAATCCATATCTCCCCTATCGATCCTACAAAAGTTATAATCACCCACCGTCAGCCATAATGAAAATGTTGCCAATAGTTTTACTGTCACCTGAATGACTGTGAGTTCGTGGAATGAAAATCAATCTCTTAGAGAGATTATCAAATAATACAATAGCTTATTGATTCACCAACCCATCCATATGCAAATTGGCAATCATATTTTAAAAAACAAACTCATTGTCGCTCCAATGGCAGGCGTTACCGATCGGCCATTCAGACAGTTGTGTAAAACCATGGGAGCTGGCATGGCAGTTTCTGAAATGGTATCGAGTAATTCTTTACTGTGGGGTTCAGTTAAAACACAACGAAGAGCGAACCATGATGGGGAAGTTTCACCCATTTCTGTTCAGATCGCAGGTGCAGATCCTGAGATGCTCGCGGCAGCCGCCCGCTATAATGTTGAAAAAGGTGCGCAGATTATTGACATCAATATGGGGTGTCCGGCAAAAAAGATATGCAATGTCATGGCCGGTTCCGCACTGCTCCAAAATGAAAAACTGGTTGAGAGAATTCTTGATGCCGTCGTAAAAGCGGTTGATATTCCTGTGACGCTCAAGATCCGCACAGGATGGGACAAGCAACATAAAAATGCCTTATCCATTGCTCATATTGCTGAAAATTCCGGCATCCAGGCACTGGCCATTCATGGCCGCACACGCGCCTGCGCGTATCTGGGTGAAGCAGAATACGATACGATAGCCGCCGTAAAAGCGGCTGTTAACATTCCCGTCATTGCCAATGGGGATATCACAACCCCTGAAAAGGCGAAACATATTCTTGCCTATACAAAAGCGGATGCTATTATGATAGGCCGTGCCGCTCAGGGACGTCCATGGATCTTCCGTGAAATTAATCATTATCTTGCAACCGGTCAACATCTACCAACACCAGAAGTAACCGAGATACACCAAGTACTTATCAATCACCTATATGATCTATATGATTTTTATGGTGAATACTCAGGTGTTCGTATCGCACGTAAACACATTTCCTGGTATACCAAAGGTCTGGTTGGTTCTGCTAGCTTTCGTCACGCTATGAATCAATTACAGACCAGTGATCAGCAGATTTCGGAGACAAACATCTTTTTCTCGAAATTGGCTGAAGAAGGTCAAAGATTGCGCTATATCAAAAAAGAGGGAGAGTCGGTTTATGAATGCAATGAAGGAGAATGAGATCGCAACCTGTATCCGTAAAGCTATAGGTGGTTATCTCACTGATTTGGATGGAGAAAAACCCGGACATTTATACAGCATGGTAATCAATAGTGTTGAAAAACCGCTGATTGAGATTGCTATACAACACACCAACGGCAATCAGACTCAAGCAGCTGAACTATTGGGAATAAATCGAAATACTTTACGTCAAAAAATGAAGCAATATCAAATAAAATGACCATCAAACAAGCACTGATCAGTGTCTCAGACAAATCCGGAATCATTGAATTATCACAACAATTGATTCAATGTGGCATAACTATTCTATCAACAGGCGGCACTGCCAAATTATTACAGGAAGCCGGCATTGCAGTTACAGAGGTCAGTGATTACACCGGTTTTCCCGAAATGCTGGATGGCCGGGTCAAAACACTACACCCTAAAATTCACGCCGGCATTCTTGCGCGCAATGATTTAGCCGAACACCAAACAGCCCTTGATAAAGCAGCTATTCCCAATATCGAGTTAGTCATCGTCAATCTGTATCCATTCCGCCAAACCATTGCAAAACTTGATTGCAGTCTGGATGATGCCGTTGAGAATATTGACATTGGCGGACCGACTATGGTGAGAGCCGCCGCCAAGAACTATTCGAAAGTAACCATCGTCACTGACCCACAAGATTATCCATTACTACTTGAAGAACTAAAATCTCATCATGGATCGGTCAGTCCGGCCATGCGTTTTAAATTTGCACAAAAGGCTTTTACGCACACCGCTTCTTATGATAGCGCGATCAGCAATTATTTAACTGCCCTGGATGCAAACTTCCAGCACAAAGATTTTCCAGATTCCCTCAATTTGAATTTCAATATTGCACAGCACTTACGCTATGGCGAGAATCCACATCAGAAAGCTGCTTTTTATCGGGATGAAGCGATCCCACCGGGTAGCCTAGCTAACTATAAGCAATTGCAAGGTAAAGAATTATCATACAACAATATCGCTGATACCGATGCGGCTTGGGAATGCGTCAAAACATTTGACAGTACAGCGTGTGTCATTGTGAAACATGCCAATCCGTGCGGAATTGCCATAGCTGAAAACACGTTGCGTGCCTACCAACTTGCTTTTGCAACGGACCCGACCTCTGCCTTTGGCGGCATCATCGCTTTCAATCGGATTGTCGATCAAGATACTGCCGAGGCTGTTTTAAAGCAATTTGTTGAAGTGATCATTGCGCCGGAGATTACGCAAGAAGCTCAACAACTCCTTTTACAAAAAAATAATATCCGTGTGTTGATTCTGCCATTACAGCATGGATATCATCGCTATGATTTAAAACGCATCGGCGGCGGGCTTCTCGTACAAACACCTGACACTAAGAATATTTCCGTTTCAAATCTGAATATTGTCACTCAATTAAAACCGACACCTCAGCAACTGGATGATTTACTATTTGCATGGCGAGTAGCAAAATTTGTCAAATCTAACACCATTGTATTTTGCAAGAATGGACAGACCTTAGGCATCGGTGCCGGACAAATGAGTCGTGTAGACAGTGCGCGCATCGCATCCATAAAAGCTCAACAAGCAGGTCTTGATCTTAAAGGATCGGTAGTTGCTTCTGATGCGTTCTTTCCCTTCCGGGATGGCCTGGATGTAGTGGTACAAGCGGGAGCAACTGCTGTCATCCAACCGGGAGGAAGTATCCGAGACAATGAAGTGATTGCAGCCGCTGACGAGCAAAGTGTTTCAATGGTTTTCACAGATATTCGTCATTTCAGACACTAGGCGGTTTATTAAATATCATGAAATTACTCGTTATTGGTGGTGGTGGTAGGGAACATGCATTGGCATGGAAGCTAAGTCAATCTCCTCGAATACATAAGGTGTATGTTGCACCCGGCAATGCCGGTACTGCACAAGAACATGGGCTTGAGAATATTCCCATCACCGCCATACCTGAACTCGTTGAATTTGCTCATAAAGAACAAATTTCCATTACCGTTGTAGGGCCGGAAACTCTATTAGCTGCCGGTATCGTTGACGCATTCCAAGCAGCTGATTTAAAAATTTTTGGACCAACCCAGCAAGCTGCACAGCTTGAAACTTCAAAAGTCTTCGCCAAGGAATTTATGCAACGACATAACATTCCAACTGCAAGTTATAAAAGTTTCACCGATCCTGTGCTAGCACACCAGTGCATCGATCAATCAGCGATTCCACTAGTAATCAAGGCCGATGGTCTCGCAGCAGGCAAAGGCGTTGTTGTTGCCCAAACAAATGAACAAGCTCATTCAGCAGTGAATAATATCCTGGTTGAAAAGAATTTTGGGGGCGCTGGCAGTGAAATCATTATCGAAGAATTTCTGCAAGGCATAGAAGTCAGCTTCATCGTGATGACAGATGGTCAACATATTTTGCCACTGGCAACTAGCCAGGATCATAAACGACTTCAGGATGGAGAATTTGGACCTAATACCGGCGGGATGGGTGCTTATTCACCGACACCCTTTATCTCCCCTAGCCTGCATGCAAAGATCATGCGCGACATTATTACTCCTGTCATAACAGGAATGAAAAAGGAAGGCATCAATTACAGAGGTTTTCTCTATGCGGGACTGATGGTTACTGTAGAGAATCAAGCAAAAGTATTGGAATTTAATTGCCGACTTGGAGATCCAGAAACCCAACCTATCATGCTGCGCTTAAAAAGCGATCTTTTTACATTGATTGAGCATGCTATAGATGGCTCCCTTGATAAAGTTGATATTGAATGGGATCGTCGTGCAGCACTGAGTGTTGTCATGGCAGCGCATGGTTATCCTGAGAATCCTAGAAAGAATGATGTCATCCATGGTTTATCCGATCTGACAATCGAACAAAACCATACCGACAGTTTCCATATCTTTCATTCAGGTACAATGGCAGGCGGAAAAGATGGAAAAGAAATTGTGACGGCAGGCGGGCGTGTTTTATGCATCACAACCTTGGGAGAAAGTATTAAAATCGCCCAACAGAATGCTTATCAGTTAATCAGCAAGGTTCACTTTGATGATTATCAAATGCGAAGAGACATAGGATATCAAGGTGTCAATTATCAGCGAAAAAATAACTGATTGACGGTCAAAGAAACAAGCCAAAAAGATTTGTCATGTTCAGATAACCGTCTTAACGTAAGCCTCTAACCCTTCCACATTAACACCCTGATACATCATCGCTATCCTCAAGCCTTTTACAAGGAGGAACGATGTCATCATCAGAAGCACGACGAATTCATATCGAAGCATGGCAAACCAG
>JAGOKN010000004.1 GCA_017994575.1 Nitrosomonas sp. | reverse complement strand
CAGCTTGCTTCAGTATTTGCATGATCTGGCTTTCCGTAAATCGCTGCTTTTTCATCAGTAAAATTCCTCTTCGTCTACGATAGAAAATTCTACTGCTTTGCTCCTCTAATTTTTGGGGGGATTACCCATTCATAAGATTCTTTAACGCTAATTCCAAAATTTCTCTTAATATTTTAAGCAGACCACATTCATACAAAATGCAATAAAGTTATTACAAACCTAGCACTTTAGAATCCTGATATAGAATTAATTAGTTTAGTTTCAATTATTAATAGCTGTTAGCAGTCATTCAGTTTGATAACTCCACATAGAGGATGGGCAGCCTCATGCAAACAGGCAATAGCAATTCGCAAACCAATATCAGGAATTCCCGATTATTATCAATAACCGTTAACCCAGTCGGATGGTATACCGAGGAACAGAGATTTCATGATCGGCTAAAGATTTTTCTAATCGCTATGTTTATGAGCACTTTTTTCTTATCTGCATCCCAAGCCACCGCAATAGATTTATCTGTCAAACCCATTTCCAATAAACTCAGAGTACAGACTAGTGAGACTAGATGGATTAGTTTGGGTGCAGGTTATCGAGGTACCGGATTATGGACAGAGAATCAAAATTCCGGAAATTTTCATGGCGGCGCTTACAGTAACGATAATGCCCGTCTTTATCTCAACGGCCAGATCAATCAATATCTAAAATTCGAAATCAATACCGAATGTTTTTTTTGTAACAATACCGCATCAGGCGAGAATCCCAGGATGTCTTACAACATTCTTGATGCTATCGCCAAATTCGAATACAACCGCTATTTCAACGTCTGGGGTGGTCGCATGTTAGCGCCCACAGAACGAGGAGAATTAAGTGGTCCGTTTTTCCAAGCAACCCATGATGCTTTTAAAACCCCATTCTTTTCTCAGGATTTCAGTACCGGTTTTGGCAACGGAGGCGCTGGTCGTTATGGTCGTGACGATGGGGTAACTTTCTGGGGTAACGCAGAGCCAGGATTCGTTCCCGGAACCCTGGGTTATGCAATGGGAGTCTTTCGCGGCCTGGAATCATCCAATACCACGGGACCCAATCAAAGCGGCACTATACTGACCGCCGCACGTGTGACCTATAATTTTCTGAACCCAGAGAAAAATCCTGGCTACTACACTTCCAGTACCTATTATGGCAAAGCAGGTGATATTTTAGCGCTGGCATTCGGTATGTCTTATCAAAAGAATGGTGCCGGATCATTAGCACATCGTAGTGATTTTCTCGGTTTTACTGGCGATTTATTATTTGAAAAAGTATTGCCGCGCAATATGGGTGTGACAACGTTAAATGCTGAATATAAACAATTTTATGCAGACTATTCGACAGCCGCTTTTTCTGATCGTGATTGCTTTTGCATGTTTGATGGCAAATCGTGGACAGTAACAGGACTTTATTTAATTCCAGGTAAAGTCGGTATCGGACAATTTCAACCTTACGGCAGATTTACCAGTGTGCAACCCAATCGAAGCAGTAATCGTGAAGAAATCGAAGCAGGCGTAAATTATATTATTGATGGATTTAATGCACGTATTTCTGCTTATTACCAACATGGCGATCTCTTATCGAAAGGATTGAATTATGTACCAGGAGTGGCAGGCCCAACACAAGATGTTTTCAGAATTTCTTTTCAGCTTCAGATTTAATTACGCTCTAGAACCACACGGACAGAATACTTAAAAACATCATGCTGCTACCGAATTGTTCAGAAACATCAATCCTTAATCTACGGAGCCCTAATATTCTGAAATATCCAGAGCAGTCTATGGCGACTGCGGCAGTCGACTTGGTTGAAAACTCGAAACATACTCCCCTGCAAGCAAGGTTATCGCTTAAGTTTGCTGAAGATGCTGGCACATCGCGTCTCGTGTCACGAGAGCACTATGGCCCCCTTTTGGTACAAAAACCGTTATATCCAGAAGGGCGTAAAGTTTGTCATGTGGTAATTATCCATCCACCCGGCGGAATCGTCGGCGGAGATCAACTTGAATTCACCGCACATATTGGCTCATCTGCACATGCGCAAATTACGACTCCCGGTGCAACGAAATGGTACAAGGCCAACGGTCATGTTTCACATCAAAAAATCAGAATCAGTGTAGAAAACGATGCTTCACTTGAATGGGTGCCTCAAGAAACCATTTTTTATAATAATACGGATGTCCGCATTGATCATGAAGTGACGCTTGAAGACAATGCAATTTATGCAGGCTGTGAAATTTTATGCTTTGGTCGAACGGCATCAGGTGAATCCTTCAATAACGGCCAGATCAGGCAGCGTACAAGCATCAAACACAACAATAAAATGATATGGCTGGAGCAAATTCGACTTAACGGCGAAAGCCCCAACATGAATGGTCCGTTGGCGCTTTCCGGCAAGACGGTGTGTGCCACTTTTATTGCGACAGTAAAAACATTACCGCAATCATTGATCGATGTGACACGAGAAGAAATGGCAAAAGTCACTCAAAACGATCCTGGCGCTCGGGTTGGTTTATCACAACTAAAATCGGTGATCGTTGCCCGCTATATGGGTGATTCAAGCGAAATCGCCCGGCATGTCATGCTATGCGTGTGGGGTTCGTTACGACCGGAAATTCTCAATCGCGCAGCAATCGTGCCGCGCATGTGGAGTACCTGATTCTATCAACGATCTGATTAAAGATAATTTTCTGATTGATTTTTGCAAACTTCAGTAATTGCGGTCATTTTAATTGTAACTGTTATTTTACCCAGGAGAAAAACAATGGATCTAACGCCTAGAGAGAAAGACAAGCTCATGATATTTACCGCCGGATTATTGGCTGAAAAACGTAGAGCTCGCGGTCTACGGCTCAACTACCCAGAAGCTATTGCATTGATTACCTGTGCAGTATTGGAAGGCGCCAGAGATGGCCGAACGGTAGCCGAATTGATGTCAGGTGGACAGAGAATACTGACTCGCGCTGATGTCATGGAAGGTGTCCCAGAAATGATTCCGGATATCCAAGTCGAAGCAACGTTCCCAGATGGAACCAAGCTGGTTACTGTTCATAATCCGATAGTTTAATCATTAAAATAGGAGATCATCATGAGAATACCAATGATTCCAGGTGAAGTGTTTACTGAATCGGGCGAAATTGAATTAAATGTTGGTAGAAACACTAAAACATTAACTGTTTCCAATGGAGGGGATCGTCCAATACAAATTGGTTCCCACTTTCATTTCTTTGAAGTAAATTCTGCCATGAAATTTGACCGGGAAGCTGCCTATGGTATGCGGCTGAATATTATGGCCGGAACAGCTATCCGCTTCGAACCAGGGCAAGAAAGAACCGTTGAACTTGTTGAGCTTGCTGGTGACCGAATCGTTTATGGATTCAATCAAAAAGTGATGGGCAAACTTAAATAGCTTGTATTGCAATAATTTTACAGGAGCACAAAAATGAGCGTAAAAATTTCCCGTCAAACCTATGTCGAAATGATGGGCCCAACAACTGGTGACCGTGTCCGTTTGGCCGATACAGAGCTGTTTATAGAGATTGAGAAAGACTTCACTACATATGGGGAAGAAGTGAAGTTCGGTGGTGGAAAAGTAATTCGCGATGGTATGGGTCAATCACAACATAATCACTCAGATGTCATGGACACCGTGATTACCAATGCAATCATTATTGATCATTGGGGAATTGTCAAAGCGGATATAGGCCTAAAGAATGGCAAGATTGCAGCAATCGGCAAAGCTGGAAATCCAGATATTCAACCCAATGTCACAATGATTATTGGTTCAGCCACCGAAATCATTGCCGGTGAGAATTTGATTGTTACAGCCGGCGGTGTAGATACCCACATTCACTTCATTTCGCCACAGCAAGCTGAAGATGCCATGATGAATGGCATCACCACCATGCTGGGAGGCGGTACAGGTCCTGCAGTAGGGACAGCGGCAACCACTTGTACACCAGGACCCTGGCATATTCATTCCATGCTCAGAGCATCGGATGGGCTCGTGATGAATACAGGTTTCTTTGGTAAAGGTAATACCAGCTTGCCAACACCACTTGAAGAGCAAGTTTTTGCTGGTGCTTGTGGTCTAAAGCTTCATGAAGACTGGGGTACAACTTACGCAGCTATTGATAATTGTCTGAATGTCGCAGATAAATATGATGTACAGGTTGCTATTCATACCGATACTATCAATGAAGGCGGTTATCTGGAAAACACCATTGCTGCCATGAAAGATCGTACCATTCATACCTTCCATACTGAAGGCGCGGGCGGCGGTCATGCTCCGGACATCATAGCGGTCGTGGGTCAGGAAAATGTTTTGCCTTCATCGACGAATCCAACTCGCCCTTATACGGTGAACACTCTTGATGAGCACTTGGATATGCTAATGGTGTGCCATCATTTACACGCCAATATTGCAGAAGATCTTGCTTTTGCAGAATCACGCATTCGGAAAGAAACCATCGCGGCTGAAGATATTCTGCATGACATGGGAGCGATCTCTATGATGTCCTCAGATTCGCAAGCAATGGGGCGCATCGGTGAAGTCGTACTGCGCACATGGCAAACCGCGCATAAAATGAAGATACAACGCGGCACACTACAGGAGGATAGTTCAAGGAATGATAATTTCCGTGTGAAGCGTTATGTTGCCAAGTACACTATTAATCCAGCCATTACTCACGGTATTTCACACGCGATTGGATCGGTAGAAGTTGGTAAATATGCAGATCTTGTATTATGGAGACCTGCTTTCTTCGGTGTAAAACCATCCATGATCTTAAAAGGTGGAATGATCGCTGCATCTCTAATGGGTGATCCTAATGCATCGATTCCAACGCCTCAACCCGTGCATTACCGGTATATGTTTGGTGGATATGGAGGAGGAATCAAAACATCGTGTTTCACATTCGCCTCGCAAGCCGCGCTTAATGCTGATTTGATCGATCAGTTAAAGCTCGATAAACACATTATTCCGGTCAAGAATACACGGAATTTGCGCAAGAAAGACATGATTCACAATAGCGCAACACCTAAAATGGAAGTGGATCCGGAAACCTATGAAGTGCGTGCGGATGGTCAATTGTTAACATGCGGCGCGGAAGATGTGTTACCGATGGCGCAACGGTATTTTCTATTCTAAGGATAGCGGAACGAGTTAGGAACCGCTGCAATATTCCTGACTCGGAAAACTGTGCCGTTGCAAGACACTATTATCATTGACAACAATGATCGCGATCTTCAATAATCTTTAAATGAATGCCATAAAAACAGATGATTACCCTCAATACCAAAATAGACCAAGCTGAATCGGTTTTTGCGGAACTCGTTCTTCCTTATGAGATGCGTGAAAACAGCCGCTTGCGAACAGCATTGACCAATGGTGAAGAAGTAGCCATCTTTACCGCACGCGGCACCGTATTGCGGCATAACGATCTGCTCCAGAGCGACGATGGTCGGGTAGTGCAGATCATTGCCGCTGCCGAACTGACCTACCGTGTCACGTGCCGCACACCGCATGACTTGTTGCGTTGCGCATTTCATTTGGGAAATCGGCATACGCAAACTCAGGTTGGTGATGGATTCCTGCGCATTCACCAGGATAGCGTACTAAAGCAAATGCTCGAAGGCCTGGGTGCAGCGGTTAGTGAAGAAACGGCACCATTCGAGCCGGAGTCCGGCGCGTATGGAAGCAGCGGTGGACATCATCACCATCATGGTGATGGACACTATCATGCCCACGGTCCATTGGCTCCCATACCTGCACGGCAGAAGATCCACCGTCCGTCGGATTCACGACATCAGGAGTAATGCCATGCAATCCGCATTATTGCTCCGTTTGTTGCAATTGGCCAGTCCATCGTTGCCGATTGGAGCCTATACCTATTCCCAAGGACTGGAATCTGCCATCGAAAACCGCACTGTCTACGATGAAAACTCCGCTTATGCGTGGATTTCTGAATCGTTGAGTATCATCGCCGATTTCGAAGCGCCGATCGTATGGCGGTTACTGAACGCTTTTGCCGAACGCGATGCAGCAACTGTCAGCCATTGGACTGAATGCTTTGTTGCCGCACGAGATACAACCGAGTTCCGCGCCGAAACCATCCAGATGGGATATTCTTTAAGGAAACTGGCGATGGATCTCAAGATTGCCGACGACTCCTTGCAAGCAATATTGTCACTTCAATCCGAAACACCCTTGCCTACTGCGTTTGCCTGTGCGGCGGTAGCTCTTGGAGTGCCACGTGAGGCAGCATTGTTGGGTATGTTGTTCTCGCTGGTTGAAAATCAGGTGCTGGTGTGCGTCAAATCGGTTCCCTTAGGACAGGTTTCCGGACAGAGATTACTACTTTCCCTGCATCCAGTCGTCGAGGAAGTTGCACAGCGCGCGCAGCTGCTCAATGACGATGAATTATCTAATTGGGCGCCGGGATTATCATTGCTGTCGATGCAGCATGAAACGCAATATAGTAGAGTATATCGATCATAATTCTTGGAAATAACGACATGAACAAACAATCAAATCCTCTTCGAGTTGGCATCGGTGGCCCGGTGGGTTCTGGTAAAACCGCTCTCTGCGAAGCACTGAGCAAGAAAATGCGCGATCGCTATGAAATGGCCGTGATTACCAATGATATTTACACCAAAGAAGACATGGAAATCCTGTTGCGTGCCAATGCGTTGCCACCAGAACGCCTGATGGGCGTGGAAACCGGAGGATGCCCGCACACGGCAATCCGGGAAGATGCGTCGATCAATCTCGAAGCCATTGCGCGCATGACCGCGGATTTTCCGAATCTTGACCTAATTCTGGTTGAATCCGGCGGCGACAATCTGGCATCCACTTTCAGTCCCGAACTGTCTGATCTCACAATCTATGTCATCGATGTTGCCGCAGGTGAAAAAATTCCTCGTAAGGGTGGCCCCGGAATTACGCGCTCGGCACTTTTGGTTATCAATAAAACCGATCTTGCGCCCCATGTCGGCGCAAATCTTGATGTCATGGCGCGAGACGCGAAAAAAATGCGCGGCGACCGCCCTTTTGTATTTACCAACATGCATACCGGAGAAGGCGTGGATCAGATCGTCGACTTCATTGTAAAGCAAGGATTGCTGGATGAAGTAAAACAACGCGCCACCTGCTGAGAGCTATTCATCCGCAGTGTGAGTATCGTTGCCCTGATTCACGATTCGAATAAGGGTTGTTCCAGTTGCCTAATTCAATTTCCACACAACTTTAGGAGCTGATCATCATGGAGTGGTCTTTATTGATTGACAAAGCAATACCACGGCCTCTACGCACCATCCTCAGGGGCGTCGGGCAAGTATTTTTCTGTTGTAATGCCGTAACCGGTCTGATTTTCCTGATCGCTCTCTACATCGGCGGGATAACGGCAGGATTGGCTGCCACGGTCGGCGTCATCTCCAGCACCGTTGCTGCCTATTTGCTAGGTTTTTCCGAGGACGACATCGATGCAGGATTGTACGGATTCAATGGCACCCTGGTCGGTCCTTGTCTGTTTTTATTTCTGGAGAATACGCCTCAGCTATGGCTGTTTGTAGTGCTTGCCTCAATTCTATCGACAGTTGTGCTAGCTGCTTTGATGAGAATTCTGCAACCTTACAATATTCCTGCTTCCACATCGCCTTTTGTGCTGACGTGCTGGATGTTCATGGTAGCCGTATATTCTTTTGATATATTCTCACGCGGTGCGGTACTTCCCGCGCCAGGAATTCCCGCCGACATTGCCGCAACCTCAGTGGTCACTTCAGAGTTTGCCGCTCTGACTCAAGAAACTGCAGTCACTTGGTACACAGCCATTGCCAAAGGCATCGGCGAAGTCATGTTTGCCGACAGCGTGATTGTCGGGCTCCTTTTTCTGGCGGGAATTGCCATCACATCATTTCGTGGCGCACTGATGGCACTATCTGGTGCCATCGTGGGGGTTGCGGTTCCGGTATTGCTGGGTGCCGACAAGACGCTAATAGAAATGGGATTGTACGCATTCAATCCCGTTTTAACCATGATGGCGGTCGGTTGGGTGTTTCTAACACCGTCGATGGGCACGGCATTGCTAGCATTGCTGGCAGGTATTCTGACCGTCATCTGCCAGGCAGGATTGGCCAACTTTTTGGCGCCAATTGGTTTACCCACGCTAACTTTTCCTTTCGTTCTGGTCATGTGGATGTTTCTTTTTGCCGCCAGCAGATCTCGGCATTGGGGAAATGCTCATTAACAGTCAAGATGGTTTTTCCTGACATAAAGCCCTGCTGAGCAGGGCTTTATTATTGTAGAGCCTAAGGAAACTCTGAAAAACTACTGTGCTTGATCCTATGGTGTTGCGATCAAATTCTAAATTCGACTTGCCTAGTCGTCACTCGCAATTTTTTTCAGTGTTTCCTTAGCAGCCTTTTAAGTCAATGGACTGCTATGCGTATGAGGAACGGAAGAATGCGCATGAGCCTCCTGAGAAAGCTCAATGGGCACAATATGCAATTTACCGTGCCGCACACCGTTGGTTGCGATCACCTGGTTGGCAAATAGCCTGACATCCTGAACCGTGCCATGCAAAATTACCACCTCCAGACAGTTGTCATGATCCATGTGCACATGCATGCTCGACAAGGTCAGATCGTGATGATTATGGTGGGCAGTGGTAACTTGACTGACCAAATCACGTTCATGGTGATTGTAGATATAACTCAGGGTTGCGATGCAATAACCTTTGTTATCCTTCTGCAAACGAGCAGTTTCAAGATATTCGCGGATAAGATCACGAATCGCCTCTGATCGATTATCATAACCTCGTGCATGCGCCACCTTGTCGAACTCTTCAGATAGCTTATCATCCATCGAAATAGTAAAACGTTCCATAAATTTCTCCCAAACTTTTACTGCTAAGAACTTATCAGAATAATAGATTTAATTCCATGCATGGATGGATAATATTAGCATCGGTTAATAATTAGCGACTAAATTGACGCGAAACGATCGACTTTCAATGGGATGAAAATGCAAGTCACTCACGCCGGCAGCAGGCTCACCGGGAAGCCTGGAAGTATAAAAATAATCAATTGCGTGCGCTCGAGTATTCAATAAATTAAACCCTTGCAACGATATCTGGACATTTTTGCCGATTTTGTAACCGATCTGACCATTCAGCGTCAGTGTGTAATTTGACTGTACACTGTTATCTGTGGTGAGAGAGCGCTTACCGAAGTAACGCCATTGCATGCTCCCAAAGAATGCGCCGATATTGTCTACGGAAATTGCCAGTTTGCCGGCTCCTTTAATTGAACCGGGTATGTGATCACCACTCGGATCCGAATCACTAAAGCGTGCACGTGCCAACGCATAATCCACATCGATCGTTAGCCAATCAGTGGGCATATAGAATGCCGAGATCTCAAACCCTTCTCGTTTGCTTGGGCGACTTGCCTCAGTCGTTCCGACATCACCCACAAACAGCAGTTCTGAATCCAAGTCCAAACGAAATAATGCAAAAGAAGCTTGTAATCCTGGAACAATAGCCGTACGAAATCCCGTTTCATATCCCGTCGAACGCACCAGCGGATTTACCCGGTTGATGGGATCCCCCGATTTTGGATCCACGGTAGAAGTAGCCCCTCGTCCATCATTACTATGAAAACCGCTACCGTAATTAACATAGAATTCAGTTTGTGCCCAGGGTCCAAAAATCAAACTCAACTTAGGATTAGTCATGCTGTCATAGCGATTACCCGAGTTTGCGTTTAGATTGCTGTTTACATTGAACCAGTAGTAATCCGAGCGCACACCGGCCACGCTGCGGAATTTTTCCAGCCACTGTATGCTATTCTGATAATAGATGCCCACACTATTCTGATTAATGTGGTCTTTACGAGTGGTTGACAGTGTTTGGCGCTGTTTTGTGCTTAATAGTCCGTTATCAATCACATCATTCTGGAATTGAACACCTGCCGTATTTTCGATTTCGATTCCGCCGACTTTATTGACCCATAGATGGCTTAAATTCATGGCGGATTGAAAGCGTTTGTCGAACTGAGAAAATTGATCGCCATTCACAGGATCATCAAGAAAATAAGTAAAATTTGAGAATAAAGCCAGATTGGTGTGGAGTGTATATAAATTCAATTGCGTAGTTCCGAAGCGACTCTTATGCTGTAATGCGCTGGAAAGACTAAAGCGGTGTGCTTCACCACCATCACTGGGATCAATCGCGCCCAGCCGCGGAACGAATCCACTGGCAACCGCTCTTTGTGGAATCTGATCGGTAGAATTCCAGTTTCCGCCATAACCCATTGCAGTGATATTAAATTTGGTCGGCCCCGTATCCTGGCTATAGCGCAATACCGCATTGAATTTCTTAAAGTCTTCAGGTTTAACCCACGGACCGTCTTTTGTCAGTAATTCGACAGCATACAAAACATTCCCATTACCTACTTCATGTGATTTTGCCACCAATCCGCGCATAAATCCCTGTTGTCCTAAACCATAGCTAGCAATGCCCTTCGGTAATTTATCAACATACCCCATGCTAACCGAACCGGCTGAAGAAAAATCACCTTGATTGGCATAATAAGATCCTTTCATGTACTGCACATTTCCCACCAGCTCCGGAATCATAAAATTAGTATCAGCCCAACCTTGTCCGTGTCCATGCGAGCGCTGATTAACCAGCATGCCATCGATCGTGATACGTAGATCCGTGCCATGATCGAGGTTAAAACCACGCAGAAAATACTGGTTGGCTTTGCCTTCGCCGCTATGTTGAGTCACGATCAAACCCGGCACGGTTTCCAGTAATTCTCCTGGCCGATAAACAGTGCGCAAGTCCAATTGCTGTTTAAGCACTGTGCCTTCATTCGCGGAATTCGCAGTGCCAATCAAATCCTTCGCATTGGCGCGGACTGTAACTTCCCGCAGTGACGGCACACCTGCGGCATGAGCTGACGAAGACAGCCAACCAATTGATAGAACACTGTAACTCATGAGAAACTGCTGCAGAGTAATCGCAACTCCTATCAGTTTTCTCACGTTCATTCTTCAAAACTCACGTATTTTATTTCTTCAAAGTTGTATAAATCGTGATCATAATCTAATAGATATGATAAATTCACTTTTTTTCATACAATTTGACTAGAATCAAGGGAATCGTTATGAAACGCTCAATGAGTCATACTACAAAACTTGTATTACTCTTATTCATCATCGCGCTCCAAAACACAGCTCTCGCGTCGGGTACTTCCAAGAAACTTAACATTGTGACGACCGTCTCTCCCATCACGAATATGGTGCAAAACATTGGAGGAATTCACGTCAATGTTACCGGGATAGTTCCGGATGGAATCGATTCACACACATTTGAACCCATCCCTTCCGATATAAAAATACTGCAAGCAGCCGATATAATTATCGTTAATGGTTTGGATCTCGAATTACCCACATTAATACTCGCGGAGAAGGTAAAGAACCCTAAGACCTCCATCCTGCAACTCGGGAACCATGCACTGAAGGAAGAAGATTGGCAATATGATTTTAGCTTCCCGCGCGAACACGGGCATCCGAATCCTCATTTATGGTTGAATATCGAATTGGTCATGCGGTATGCAGAAATAATCAAGGATAATCTTATTGCGTTTGATCCAATCAATAAAAAAAGCTATCTGGAAAATACAACCATTTATCTCGCCAAACTGAAGAAATTAGATCAAGCAATATTCAAATGCGTTGAAACAATTCCTCCAAACAATCGCAAGCTAGTGACCTACCATGATTCTTTTGCTTATTTTGCACCCCGCTATGGCATGACGGTGATTGCCGCCATACAGCCCTCCGATTTTTCCGAGCCTGGCCCGCAAGAAGTCATCAGCATCATTAAGCAGATCAAGAAGACCGGTGTACCCGCAATATTTGGCTCAGAAGTTTTTCCTAGTAAAGTGATGGAACAAATCGCACGCGAAGCGAACGTCAAATTTATTGATCAGCTTTCAGATGATGAGCTACCAGCGCCACCCAATCACTCTTTCATTGGCATGATGGTGAACAACATGACTATCATGACGAAAGCACTGGGGGGAAATCCAACCTGCATGGCGAGTATTGATGCAAGTAACATCGCGTTTTAATCCACCATTCGGCGCTGCTATCCAGCTGAGTAATGTCACAGCCGGTTATGAGAAAAATGTAGTATTTGACGGCTTGTCACTGGAGATTGCTGCGGGTCAATTTGCAGGTATTGTCGGTCCCACTGCCTGTGGCAAAACGACACTGCTTAAAATTATTCTAGGCATTCATCCCGTTATCTCTGGAAAGATACAGTTACACAACAATCCTGCAAATAAAGTAAAGCCGGGTGCTATCGGTTATGTGCCCCAGCTTGGCAGTGTCGATTGGAATTTTCCGGTTACTGTCGAAGAAGTTATTACGATGGGACTGTATACCAATGGGCGTATCTTGCCTTGGCTCAGCAAGGAAGAACGTAAAAGTGTTCGTGATCTTGCGCATCGATTAGGTGTTGAGGATTGCTTAAAACAGCATATTATCGATATATCGGGTGGTCAACGACAACGTGCATTTCTTGCACGGGCATTAATCAGTAGTCCTAAACTTCTGATTCTGGATGAGCCCACTTCAGGCATCGATATCAAAACCCAACATGAAGTATTGCACCTATTGAGAGATATCAATAGTGAAGGTATTACCATTTTATTGACCACGCACGACCTGAATGCCGTGGCTTCTCATCTGCCTTGGGTTATTTGCTTTAATCGAGGTGTTGTCGCACAAGGGCAACCGCATGACATTTTTACCAATGAAATTCTGACCCGAACATATGGTGGCGACATTGTGATCATTAAATACGAAGGGCATCTGTTAATTGCCAACAGCACCCCACTTCACTTTATGGATGAGAAGCATTAATGGAATTTCTCCTCGAGCCACTCGAGTATGAATTCTTTCGTCGCGCCTTATTGGCTGCATTGCTGGTGGGCGCATGCGGCGGCATGATCGGCGTATACGTAGTTCTACGTGGCATGAGTTATGTCGGGCATGGATTATCTCATGCTGCCATTGGTGGCGCTATAGTGGGTTTTACTCTGAATTTGAATTTTTATGCCGGTGCCTTTGCGATGGGATTGCTCGCTGTCCTAGTGATTAACAAAATTACGCAAAATAACAAAATCAAATTGGATGCCGCGATCGGCATTGTGACGACAGCAATGTTTGCCTTGGGTGTAGCGATCGTAAGTAAGTTGCGTAACTTTAAACAAAACTTTGAAGCTGCTCTATTTGGTAATATTCTTGGAATTACTGATGATGACTTGGTAGTGATCGGATTGGTGACGGCCACTACACTGATTACTTTATTTTTCACTTATAGAGCACTACTGTTTTCCACCTTTGATCCTGAAGCTGCGCGCGTACTGGGCATTAAAACAGAATCCGTACAATTTCTGTTTTCGCTGCTACTCACTTTTTCCGTCATTGCATCGCTCAATGTGATCGGTGTCACGCTGGTGGCCGCCACACTGATCGCTCCTGCCATGACAGCCAGGATGCTCACAGAGAGTTTTAGCAGAATGCTTATTTATTCAACGTTCATTGGATCAGTAACCGGTATCATTGGATTGTATCTGAGCTATATCTTCAACGTTGCCTCGGGCACCACCATCGTTCTGTTCAGTGCGTTACTTTTCAGCCTATCATTGCTGATGAAAAAACCCCATTCGTAATCTCGAGAAATTGCTGTAGCTGAAAAAAAGGCAGTACTCCTAAAGGGTATTTTGTTGCGCTTTGCGTTGCTTCAGTTGATCAACTGCTTACGCGCAAAACAATTACATATTGGCGAAGCTTGCTTATATACGCCTATCATTGCTAGGACTAAGTAAATTTTGCAGGGGCGACTAAGTAAAACAGGCATATTATTACCAAGTAAAGGGGTCAGCTGATGCAGCTTGGCTCAAAACAAACAGTCTCTGGAAAAACCGAAGCGATTCATACCATGACAAGAGCACCTTGCGATCTATGTGAGCACCCACTGCTGACGGTGCCAGTCGTCTTGTTGCAGGTCTTCATGGAGGCACTGTCCACCGTCAACGCCAAGTGCGAGATGACCGACCAGCTGGTATGCTGGGCCGGCCAGCAGAGCCTGAAGCGAACCTTTGCCAGCATACCCTCAGCAGTGCGGGTTCGAACTCGCCGCTCTTATCCGATTTACAGTAATTCAGCTTGGTGATTCGTAACTCAATTGACTGTCCACGATGCGTGCCACGGACGTGTACGGATGCATCGTCGTGTGCGTGGCGTCGATCAAGTGAATGACTTCGATCCCGCGCAGCTTCAACACGTCGGCGATCAATGAGCGATGGCAGCGCCACCAGACGGCTTCGGCACACATTGCGGCGGTGCGTTTGGTGAGTGCCAGTTCCAGCAATTCAGCCAGACCTTCGGCAAACTCCACGGTTGCGGTGTAATCGGCATAACCTTGGAACGACGGGTTATGCCACGCGGTATTCGGCGAATCCGGCTGCACCTTGCGTCGTCCGCCGAGTTTGGGGATCCATTGATAGGCGATGCCATACGCCGGAAGCGTGGTAGCTAACTCGCTACTGCTGAAATGCGGATGGCGTCGCGAGCCTGGGAAGCGCCGCACGTCTGCGATCGCCTCGATCCGGTACTCGGACAGCAATGCGAGGAACTCCTCCAACGTGCGCGTCGAGTGACCGATCGTCCAGACCGTGACGGGAACACTGAGCATCTTAGTCGATCTTGTACAGCACTGCTCCTTTGTGCAGTGCAATATGGTCGGTCTTGTCGCTCTGGATCTCGTATTGCGGATCGGCCTCACTGCATCGATGCACGTGGCCTTTGTAATCGGTGTCGCGCGTGTGCACTTTGATGATCTTGCCAGTCACGTAACCGGCCTCCGAGTTCCAGCGCACATGGTCGCCGACTTCAAAGCTGGGGTTCATGGTTGCTCCCGTAGCCGCAGATATAGCGATATTGAAAGAAAAATGATGTCAGTTCTAGAATCAAGAATTCTTACTCTTTATTCTTAAGGAGAATAACCCCAATCGTTGTTGGATGCAATTTATAACTCATGACCAGGGCCAGGTGCCCGAATTACGAATCCGCAATAGGTGATGTGCACATCACACAAGGCCGCTAAACAAAACTATACCTAATTCTAATTCATTGGCGATATTCTCAATTCGCGGCCTGACCCTTTTGCGCATGCTTTTTCATGTCAGATAGCATTGTTTTGACACGCTCGGGATCAAATACCTTGTCCGCCAAAGCATTGAGAATCAGGCTATCGAGTTTTTCCATTGGAATGCTTTTACCATCGCACAACTTGTTACCCTTGCTGATGCGCGTATTGCATTTGTAATAACGATAACGCCCGCCCTTCCCTGTTGCCAGCGTCATGCTGGCACCGCAGCAACCGCATTTGAGTAATCCGGTTAACAAAGTTGGTGAGTTGGTTATTCTTGCCGGCATTAGTGAAGGCGCACGCGCTGCTTTATGCACTTGCACTGCTTCAAACACCGATTTTTCAATAATGGATTCAACCTTCATACACACCCATTCGCTTTCCGGTTTGTCTTTCTGGTTCTTGGCGTCGCGTTTGTTAAAAATAAACTCGCCGCAATAGGTCGGATTGAAAAGAATTTCATGCACCCGGTTACGCGCAAATTGTTTTCCTCTTTGCGTGAAGCCGCGCTCGTTCAGGTGAACAGCAATTTGCTTTGCGCCCATCAATTGACCAAGGTAGCCATTCAGGTATAAGTCAAAGATTTTGCGAAGGTCGCGGCTTCTGTACAGCGAGTTCTCCACGTTTGTCAACATAAGCTCAGTTCTTTAGCGTCCCCTTGGGTAACGACAGTCGTTTTGCTGCTTCAACCTGAGTCAATCCACTTTCTTTGAAAAACTTAACTGATTCCTTCCGAAATTCCTGACTATATTGAGTGCGCGGTAATTTCATCTTCATCCTCTATTTCATGTCTTCATTTTATGAAACTTCGGATTCTTTGAGAATCAGCATACCTCACTAATCATCCACAACCACCTGCCCCGGGAACAGCACATCGGTAAACCCAAACAAGCGAAAATCCTTAATGCGCATCGGATACAAAATTCCCTGCAAATGATCGCATTCGTGCTGCACCACGCGCGCGTGAAAACCGCTGACGGTGCGATCTATCGCCACACCATATTGATCCATACCCTGGTAACGCAAGTGCGCAAAACGTGGCACCATGCCACGCATGCCGGGCACGCTGAGGCAACCTTCCCAGCCGTCTTCTTTTTCGTCGGATAGCGGCGTCAACTGTGGATTCAGCAATACCGTAAAGGGAACCACATCGGCATCGGGATAGCGCTGGTTCTTTTCAAACCCAAAAATCACCACTTGCAAGCTCATGCCGATCTGTGGTGCAGCCAGGCCTGCGCCATTCAATGATTCCATCGTATCGTGCATGTCCTGAATCAATGCGTGCAGTTCGGACGTATCAAATTGCTCCACAAGCTTAGCCGCTTGCAGCAATACAGGATCACCCATTCTCAGTACCGGTTTAATCGCCATGACAATTCACCACATGTTCCAAAATGTTTCTAACCCCCACCATCGCCTGTTCGAGCACTGCATAAATTTCCTTGAGCGGAATGCCCGCCACGTTGGTGCCTCTTCCGGCGGCATAATTGGCCACCACGGCGATGGTGGCGTAATTGAGGCCGAGTTCTCTCGCCAAAGCCGTTTCCGGCATGCCGGTCATGCCAACCATATCCGCCCCATCGCGTTCCAGCCGGTTGATTTCAGCAGCCGTTTCCAGTCGAGGCCCTTGCATCGCTGCATATACCCCGCCATCAATAATTTCCGTATTCGCATTGCTTGCCCCTTTTAGCAGCAATGCACGTGTTTTCCGGCAATAAGGCAATGTAAAATCAACATGCGTCACCCCTCGTTCCGTACCATCAAAATAAGTGAATTGACGCCCATGGGTATAGTCGATGATCTGATCCGGCACGACCAACCGCCCTGGCGCAAGATCGGCGCATATGCCTCCCACCGATGCCACTGCAACCACATGCGATGGATTCAGTGAATGCAACGCCCATAGGTTCGCGCGATAATTGATAGCATGCGGCGGTATGGTATGTCCGTGCCCATGCCGCGCCAGGAAAACAATATCCTGATCTCTGATCTTGCCAAACGTCAATGGTCCGGAAGGCTCGCCGTACGGTGTGCGTATGATTTGCCGATGTGATATTTCGAGGCAGGATAACTGCGTCATGCCACTGCCGCCAATAATTGCTAGCATTTTTCTCCCGTTTCAATCTTTCACTGCATAAATCGCCGGCAAATTCCGCCAGGCGCCATGTATGTCCATGCCAAAGCCAAACACATACCGATTCGGCACAGTCAATCCAACAAAATCGGCGCTAAATGGCTTGGGTTGCCCGGTCTGTTTTTCCACCAGTACCGCACTATAAAATGCTTGAGCGCCATTTTCCAACACTTTGTCACGAATGGCAGCCAGCGTTATGCCTTCATCCAGAATATCATCCAACACCAGCACCACCCGGCCATGCATATTTTCCTTGGGCTCGGCTTGCCAATGAATGGCTCCACCCGTCAATGCCTTGTCATAGCGCGTCAAATGCAGGTAATCAAAATCCAGCGGAAATCCGAGCAGCGGCAGCAGTTGTCCGGTAAATACTACCGCGCCGCCCATCACGCACAGAACTAACGGTTGCTGATGCGATAGCACCTGCGTGATATCTGCCGCCAATCGCTTAACTGTGTGCGCGATTGTTTGCTCAGAATGAATTAATTCTGCTGAATCCAGAATTTGTTGAAGTTGTTGGTTGGTACGCATTTAATTTTTCTGGGCCTTTGGAAGTAAAACACAACGTTTGATTCCCAGGAAATAATCCTGGACATGACAATGATCACAGGCAATCTTCACATATTCAATACTCAAATTGCAAAATAGCGGTGATTACCTAAATGACCACAAACTCTTCATTCTCAGATATTACCGCGTCGTCATCGGTAAGAATCTGTCAGCGACAGGTAATATTTTTACCCATGCATCGATCATTTTATGTTTAAATGAGAACTCCTCTCATATCAAGGAGTAGATCAATATGAAAAAATTTATGACTGAATTTATTGGAACTTTCTTCTTAGTGTTGACTATCGGTCTCACCGTCATTCCTGGGAATGCCGGTGTCATCGCGCCGTTGGCGATTGGCTCGGTATTGATGGCTTTGGTGTATGCCGGCGGACATATTTCCGGAGCACACTACAATCCTGCGGTAACCCTGGCGGTGCTGATACGTGGCAAATGCACTCTCAGCGAAGCGCCCATTTATCTTGTTGCCCAAATTGGCGGCGCTGCTGCAGCGGCATTTACCGCGCAATTTCTGGTAGGTCCTGGAACCGCAGCCGAAACGATTGATGTCAATAAATCCCTCGTGGCCGAATTATTATTCACTTTTGCATTGGCCTATGTGGTGCTAAATGTTGCAACGGCAAAAGGAACCAGCGGCAACTCTTTTTACGGATTAGCCATCGGTTTCATCGTCATGGTCGGCGCCTTCTCCGTGGGGAGCATTTCGGGTGGCGCCTTCAATCCCGCCGTTGCTATTGGCGCTCCATTGATGGGCTTGATGAATTGGAGCGATATCTGGATTCACATTTCTGCCGACTTTGCCGGTGGTGCATTGGCCGCAATTGTTTTTAACATGCTCAATCCGGACGATCGATAAAATGCAATTATTTAGAATCATTTTCTTGGTAGTCGCAGCATCCGTTTTACTGATGAATTCTGTTTTTTCACAACAAAACACGCCCGCATCCGATTACCCCACCTTTAAAGACGGGAAATTAACCATTCCTCGAATTGATACGGAGGAACAAACAGGAAATTATCAGAAAGCGGAGTTTCAGTTTGATGATTCCACGAATAGCTGGAAGCTGCTGAATTATATTGAAACCAAGATTGTTCCTGGACCAGCCACTTATGAAGAGAAAGTGGAAGCCATCATGGTTGATTCATCGCCTGTACAAGTTTTTCTCAAAGTCAGCGGGCAATTTTCCGATGGGTGCGCCTATTTTCAGCAAATCAACCAGACACTCAAGAACAACACATTCAAAATCACGCTCCATTTAGGACCCAATCCGTTTCCCTCAGACATCGTTTGTACCATGTCGCTTGTTCCTTACGAGAAAATCATCCCGCTCGAAGTCTATGGGCTTCCCGCTGGAACCTATGAGTACAGGGTCAATGAGCAACATACCGGCACATTCACATTATCGAAAGATAATACGTTGTAAGTCAATGAATCAAAAGGCAGCTTATCGCTGCTTTTTGATTATTCCGGAAGACAGCAAACGATTATTTGAGCAATAATTCCAATCCTGCTTCATCAAGAATAATCACTCCTAAATTCACCGCTTTATCATATTTGCTGCCGGGATCAGTGCCCACAACCACATAATCCGTTTTCTTGGAAACGCTGCCGTTCACCTTTCCTCCCAGCGCTTCAATTCTCTCCTTGGCATCTTCGCGGCTCATCGTCGGCAAGGTTCCTGTCAATACAAAGGTTTTTCCACTGAGTGGTGCAATTGCTTGCGTAAACTCGGATTTTCCTTCGTGCTCCTCCCATTGTACCCCGCTTGAACGCAATTGCTCGATGGCTTCACAGTTATGCTTTTCAGCAAAAAAATCCACGATGCTTTGCGCAACCACGGGACCGATATCAGGAATTTGCTGTAGTTGCTCACTACTGGCTTCGATCAAACGGTCCAAACTACCCAGATGAGCGGCTAAATCTTTGGCGGTTGCTTCTCCGACATTGCGAATTCCCAGCGCATAGATCAATCTCGCCAGCGTGGTTTGTTTACTCTTTTCAATTGCCTGCAGAATATTATTGGCAGATTTTTCCGCCATGCGCTCTAAATTGACCAGCGCTGCCAACCCTAATCGATAAAGATCCGCAGGGGTGCGCACGATGGCATGGTCCACCATTTGGTCGATCAATTTGTCCCCCAACCCCTCGATATCCAGCGCACGTCTGGATGCAAAATGCAGAATAGCTTGTTTGCGTTGCGCCGGACAGAACAATCCACCCGTACACCGCGATGCGGCCTCATCCGGCAGTCGGACGGCTTTGGCGCCGCACACCGGGCAATGATCCGGAATAGTAAACATACGGGCATCGAGCGGTCGTTTGTCCAGCACGACTGACACCACTTCCGGTATCACATCACCAGCGCGTCGCACAATCACGGTATCGCCAATGCGTACATCCTTGCGTTCAATCTCATCCGCGTTATGCAAAGTGGCATTGGTGACGGTCACTCCACCAACAAATACCGGCTTTAGTCGCGCAACCGGTGTCAAAGCGCCCGTTCTTCCGACCTGCACATCGATATCCAGTAATTGGGTAATGGCCTCCTGTGCAGGGAATTTATGCGCGATGGCAAAACGCGGCGCACGTGACACAAAGCCCAATTGCTCCTGTTGCAACAACGAATTGACTTTGTACACCACGCCATCGATCGCATACGGTAATTGATCGCGCTTTGCGCCGATGGTTTGATAATAAACCAGCAACGCCTGCAATCCGGTTACCACCTGACATTCTTTGGCAATCGGGAAGCGTAATGAAGCCAGATAGGCCATCACATCACTATGCTTATGCCGCGGCATTTGCAAGCCGGCATAGCGACCAACACCATATGCGAAAAAAGTAAGTCGGCGATTTGCGGTAATGGCAGGATCCAATTGCCGCAACGATCCTGCTGCAGCATTGCGTGGATTGGCAAATTCTTTTTCACCTTTATCCAACTGCCGCTGGTTCAATGC
The DNA here is from genome assembly GCA_017994575.1 of Nitrosomonas sp. Lineage (GTDB taxonomy): Bacteria > Pseudomonadota > Gammaproteobacteria > Burkholderiales > Nitrosomonadaceae > Nitrosomonas. The sequence goes on along the minus strand of JAGOKN010000004.1, from coordinate 42,481 downwards.
CAGAAAATCTGCCTTCAGCATTAATACCTCACCCCTGACTTCCAGCAATGCGGGAGGATGACTATCGGGCAAAGCCAATGGAATCGATTTAATCGTTTTCAGATTTAAGGTAATGTCTTCGCCGGTATTACCATCGCCACGCGTTGCGCCGGTTTTAAAAATACCATTTTCATAACACAGGCTGATCGCCAATCCATCAAATTTTGGTTCAACCGCATACTCCACGCAATCAACGGATAATCCTTCGCAGATGCGTCGATCGAAAGCTTCCACTTCCTCATCATCAAAGGCATTGCTCAATGACAGCATCGGTATGTGGTGGGTAATTTGCGCAAATGCCTTAAGCGGCTTGGCACCCACGCGCTGTGTAGGCGAATCTGGTGTGATCAGTTGCGGATAATCTTGTTCGATGCGTTGCAGTTCACAGAAAAGCCGATCAAATTCAGCATCGGGAATGGTCGGATTATCCAGCACATAATACCGGTAATTGTGTAATTCAATGTCAGCGCGCAATGCCTGCAAATGCAGTTTTATTTTCTCAATATGCTCATTCATGCTTTATAACTGTGTGCTGATTGATTATCATGTACGGGTTAATGCCATCATTGCCAATGGGCGAAATATTCAATTTAATACTTAAACCAATATTGTTAGCCAGATAGCTTACTGCATTTTTTCAGCCGCCTTAATATAAATCTGACAAAATTCTATGGCCAACGTTTACAAGGCAGGATTCCTTTCTTCTGAAGAAACCCTTTATACTGAATATCAACCAGGAGATTAACTTTCAGACATATTCATGTCTCGAGATACTTGATTATGAGCGACAATAAATTAAAAATCCGCATTCAGATTCAACAACCTCCACAAGCCATAGAACAGATTTATCCTGATCTGCCCGAACCCGAGATCGTCTATGAACAAGCCATCGATTGGAAAAAAGTCTCCATCGTGGCTGCCGCCCTGGTCTTGATTTTCGCTGTAATTGGTTATTTCCTTTTCAGTTCAAATGATCAAACAATTTCTGCGAAAGAAGTTACACCAGCCATTGATCAACCAACTACGATTCAGGCGGATAACGTTCCAGTGGATAAGATTGCTCCAGCTCCAGCGCCTGCAATAGCTCCTGCGGCAAATGAAACCAAATCAAATGAATCAACATTCGTTCACAATGATTCCCAAGTATCGAACACACCTAAAACGCCGCCTCCAACAGGAAAAACAGCCAAACCTGCCAGCGACAAAGCGATTCCAATACCAAAATTGAAGCCTGAACTTAAGGCGGCTCAGCCCATGGCTGCTCCAGCAAAAAAGCCTCAGTTGGCCATACCGCCGGATACTCACACGACTGCCCACAACACTTCTGACCACCCGCAAGTGATCAGAGCGCAACTAAGCCATGATATCAAAGCACGTGAACCGGTAGACTCCATCGATTCGGTTCAATTACTGCCGGGCAAATCCATGCCCATTTATTTTTATTTGCAATTGAAGGACATGCAAGGAAAAAAAGTCAGCATTTTCTGGTATCACAACGACAAGCTGGATTCACAATTGCCTTTGGAAATTCGCAATGATAACTGGCGAACGAATGCTAGCAAGCATTTGGATCATCAGCGACTGGGCGCATGGCGCGTCGAATTAGTGGATGACGCCGACAATTTATTGGCAAAACGCAGCTTTACCGTAACCAAGCAATAAAACCCCAGCCTTTGACTTCGTGCAATGGTTATCGAAAATTTGCTTCATTGAAATTGAGAGTTCCCTATGAAATATTGTAGCCACTGTAGTGCCACGGTTGAATTGCAAATTCCCGAAGGGGATTCTCTTCCGCGATATGTATGCACGACCTGTCATGTGATTCATTATCAGAATCCAAAGATGGTGGTCGGTTGCATTCCGGAATGGGAAGATAAAATCTTGCTGTGCCGACGTGCCATAGAGCCGCGTCAAGGCTGGTGGACTCTACCGGCAGGTTTTATGGAAAACAACGAAACCCTGGCGCAGGCAGCGGCTCGAGAAACGCTAGAAGAAGCCAATGCGCGAGTTCAAATCGGCGATCTTTATGCAATCTACAGTCTGCCCCATATCAGCCAGGTTTATATACTGTTTCGCGCACAATTACTTGATCTTGATTTCAAGCCCGGTATTGAAAGCCTGGAAGTCAAATTGTTATCGGAACATGAAATTCCTTGGGAAGAAATGGCATTCCGAGTCATTCATGACCCCTTAAAACATTACTTTAAAGAACGCAATCAGGGTAAACTGGGCTTTCATATGGGCGTGATCGATCGCCCTTCAGGCACGACCTGATTTATTCATATTATTGATTATATTAGATAGAAAAAACGATGGTTTTAGATTCCCTTATGGCACGATATAATGTTCTTTTTTTGCTATTTCCTATGAAGCGTTTATTCCCATTATTGTTATTGTGTCTTGCTATTTCATCCGTATCCGCTCAACAACAAGACATATCCATAGCCGCTAAGTCGTACTTGCTTTCGGATTTTCAAACCGGACAAGTATTGGCAGGTCATAATGCGCATGAACGCATCGAACCCGCTTCGTTGACCAAGTTGATGACCGCTTACGTGGTGTTTTCTGCCATCAAGAAAAACCGCCTGACGCTGAATCAAACGATTCCGGTATCTGATAGTGCGTGGCGCATGATAGGTTCGCGTATGTTTATCGAGCCCAATAAGCAAGTGACTGTTGATGAACTGATTCGCGGCATGATCGTTCAATCTGGAAATGATGCATGCATCGCCTTGGCGGAAGCTGTGGCCGGCTCCGAAGCCAGTTTCACCAATCTCATGAATAAAGAAGCTGAACGTATGGGGATGAAAAATACGCATTTCACCAATACGACCGGATTACCTGATCCCAATCATTATACGACGGCGCATGATTTGACCCTGTTGGCAACCGCCATCATTCGTGATTTTCCGGAGTTTTATCCGCTCTATTCATTGAAAGAATATACCTATAACAATATTACCCAGCCCAACAGAAATCGTTTGCTATGGCTTGATCCGCATGTCGATGGCATGAAAACAGGATGGACTAAAACCGCTGGTTACTGTTTGATTACGTCAGCCACGCGTGATAAGAGGCGGCTCATTTCGGTAGTTATCGGCGCCAAATCTGCCAACGCGCGCAGCATCGAAAGCCAACGGCTGTTGAACTATGGATTCCAATCTTATGACACCGTGCGTTTATATAAAAAGAATGATTCGCTAACCACCATCCATTTGTGGAAAGGCGCTCAGAATGAAATCAAGGCTGGTTTCGATCGTGACGTATATTTCACGCTGCCTAAAGGTCAATCCGACAAATTGAAGGCCACCATGGAATATAAGCAACCGCTGATCGCCCCCGTTCAGCTCGGCCAAGAAGTTGGCACGGTGAAATTTACGCTGGATGACAAAACCATTGAAACTTATCCGCTCGTTTCCCTGGAAAAAGTTGATGCAGGGAATATCTTTGGGCGCACGTGGGATAGTGTAAAATTACTGCTCAATTGATCAATCTCTTACTTAAACATTACGAAGGCTCGCATGATATATCTGAACGGTAAATTTATGCCTATTGAGGAAGCATGCATTCCTGTCTTGGATCGTGGTTTTATTTTCGGTGACGGCGTGTATGAAGTGATACCCGTCTACTCACGCAAGCCGTTTCGCCTTATTGAGCATCTGAATCGGTTACAACACAGTCTGGATGGCATACGCTTAAAAAATCCCTTCAGCAATGATGAATGGAGTCATTTGCTGGAGCAGCTCATCGCAAAGAATGATGGGGAAGATCAGTATATATATTTGCACATCACGCGGGGTGTAGCGAAGCGGGATCATGCTTTTCCGCAAGTTCCGCCTACCATTTTCATTATGAGCAATCCGCTGCTCCCGCCTCCTGCTGAATTACTAGTCAGCGGTGCATCGGCTATTACTGCCGTCGACAATCGCTGGATTCGATGCGATGTCAAAGCCATTTCATTATTGCCTAATGTATTGTTGCGCCAATTGGCCGTGGATATCCAAGCAGTCGAAACCATTTTGATCAGAGATGGGTTCCTGACCGAAGGTGCTGCCAGTAATATCTTCGTGGTTAAAGACAAGATGCTGCTGGCTCCACCTAAAAGCCATTTGATGCTGCCCGGCATCACTTATGACGTGGTACTTGAACTAGCGGTAGCGAATCAGATTGCACATGAAATCCGGGAAGTCTCGGAAACAGAAATACGTGCAGCGGATGAAATCCTGTTGACCTCATCTACCAAAGAAATCATGCCGATCACAAAACTGGATGGAAAACCTGTGGGTAATGGCAAACCGGGGGCGATGTTTAGTCAATTACACGATCTCTATCAACAATACAAAGCCACGCGCATGCGCGGTTTCCCCAGTTAGGGCTGGCAGCAGCATTCAGGAATCTTTGAATTAAAGCAATAGTCCAGTTCCACATATGTCAGAGCAGCCTTCTCTCATCGAATATCCCTGCGACTTTCCCATCAAAATCATGGGAAAGTCGCAGCAAGAGTTTACGCAAATAGCGTTGGCTATCGTCAAATATCATGCACCGGATTTTGATGACACTACCATCACTGTCAAAGCCAGCAAGAATGGCACGTATTTAAGTATTACCTGCACCATACGAGCGACATCCCGTTCACAACTGGATGCGCTGTATCAGGCGTTGTCGGACCATCCTTTGGTCGCCGTGGTATTGTGATCGCGAATGCCATCATTACCTTCAGTTTCGACGTTTGAACACTCCCATTTTATTGTCAAAAAAATGGGAGTATGTGATTACCAAACCACGTGGCAGGCCATGAAAGCATTTACTCAAAGCCGAACGGCACAAACCTATGATGAAATATGGTTATTACAACACCCGGCAGTGTTCACTCAGGGCATAGCGGGAAAACCTGAGCACTTGCTCATGCATCATCATGGTATCAACCTGATCAAAACTGATCGTGGCGGACAAATCACTTTCCATGGACCGGGGCAAATCATCGCTTATTTGCTACTGGATATCCGCCGGTTAAAACTTGGCGTACGCGAATTGGTCAGATGTATGGAAAATGCCGTGATAGACTTACTGCAAGATCATCATGTCACAGCAACAGGACGCATAGAAGCGCCGGGAGTTTATGTCGATAACGCAAAAATTGCCTCATTGGGTTTAAAAATAAGGAAAAATTTTTGCTATCACGGCATTGCGCTCAATGTGAATATGGACATGACGCCATTCTCTTACATCAACCCGTGCGGATATCAAGGACTGCGAGTGACACAAACCAAGGATTTGGGCATTACCGACGACATAGAGGTTTTAAGTAATCAGCTTGCTCAGAAATTACAAGAAAAACTGTTTAAAGGATAATTTATTTACCATCATGACCACTGATACTCGCCAGAAAGGCGCTGACAAAACCGCACGCAATCCGATTAAAGTCACCCCACAATCACGCAGTGATCTACTGCGTAAACCTTCCTGGATTCGCGTGCGCTCATCCAGCAGTGAAAACTTTTATGAAGTTAAGCGATTACTGCGGGAACATAAATTGCACACAGTCTGCGAAGAAGCTTCCTGTCCAAACATCGGCGAATGTTTCGGTAAAGGCACTGCCACCTTCATGATTCTGGGTGATTTGTGTACCCGCCGCTGCCCCTTCTGCGATGTGGCTCATGGCAGACCCAAACCACCAGATGCCGATGAACCGTTGCATCTGGCTCAATCTATCGCGGCCATGAAATTGAAATATGTCGTGATCACCAGTGTGGATCGAGATGATCTGCGTGATGGTGGCGCACAACATTTCACCGATTGCATTCGTGAAATACGCACGCATGCGCCGCACACAAAAATTGAAACACTGGTGCCAGACTTCAGAGGTCGACTGGACATTGCTTTGGAGAAGCTCGCTGCTTGCCCACCCGATGTTCTCAACCACAATCTTGAAACCGTGCCCAGATTGTATAAGCAATGCAGGCCGGGAGCAGATTACGCTAATTCTCTGAGGCTACTGAAAGATTTCAAAGCAAACTTTCCACATATTCCGACCAAGTCGGGATTGATGCTTGGATTGGGCGAGACCGACGAAGAAATTATGGAGGTGTTGCGCGATTTACGCGCTCACAATGTAGAGATGTTGACGATTGGTCAATATTTACAACCCAGCATTGGCCATTTACCAGTAATGCGTTATGTCACGCCAGAAGGTTTCAAGGTGTTTGAGCGGGCAGCCCTTGAAATGGGATTTAGCCATGCAGCGTGTGGGCCGATGGTGCGCTCCAGTTATCATGCCGATCAGCAAGCCCACGAATCCGGCTTGCTATGAACCATGCCATGGCGATGCCATTTTCACGGTAAATGGTATCGCTAATTAGGTTGGGCGCTGGATTGTATAATCTCAAAATCATGCGTAATTTTCACAGTACTTTTCAGCATGATGGATGCAGAGCAATATTTCTCGGCCGATAGGTTGATGGCGCGTTCAACCTGCTGGAGGTTCAGATGATTGCCGGTGATTATGAAGTGCAAGTGAATATGGGTAAAAACCTTGGGATCAACAGGCGCACGCTCCGCTTCAATTTCCACCACACAATCACTGATCTCTTGACGGCTTTTTTTAAGTATCAACACCACGTCAAAAGTAGTACACCCGCCTAACCCCATCAACAGCATTTCCATCGGACGCGGTCCCATATTTTGTCCACCGGCTTCCGGAGCGCCATCCATTAGCACCGAATGACCGCTCCCAGACTCAGCCTGGAAACTGACATTCCCCTTCCAAGTTATACGCGTTTTCATTTCTTCCTCGCTTGGATATACAAGTTATTGCTAGCAATCAATATACAAAAAATTTGCTTTGGCGCAAATAAAAAGCCGACGTTGTTACGCGTCGGCTTCTTTTCAGCTAAAACGTATTATTTCAATGTCAGGATAAAATCTGCCAACACTTTAGCGTTTTCTGGGCTAACGTTAGCATTTGGCGGCATTGGAATTGGACCCCAAACACCATTGCTTCCTTTAATGATTTTATCAGTCAGATATGCAGAAGCATCATCTTTACCAGCGTATTTTGCTGCCACTTCTTTCAATGCTGGACCAACCAGTTTGGTATCAACATTATGACAGTTCAAGCAACCACTGCTTTTTGCCAGTTCAGCACTTGCGTGCACACCACCAGCGAGTAATAAGGCAGATGCAGCAACGACTCCTATTAATACTTTTTTCATATTTTTTTCCTTATTAAAATTATAAAAGGGTAATCATTCTACCCTGAACTTCGCAGACATGCAGCAAATCCTGCAAATTTGTTCTTTCAGGTATGCATCTTGTTACCGAACATACCCTCGCGCTCACAAAATCCGCTGCTGCAACTGATGATACTGCGTTGCTAAGACTTCATGGTAAATTATTAGTTCCAGCGTCGATAGCAGCAGCTAGTTTTACGCACTTTCATTCATCGGCATTTTCGTCACGCAGCAACTCTCAATCGGAGACGATACACACTTAGTCAGTAATGGCACCTACACTCGCAGTTGATACCAGCTTCGCATATTTGGACAATACGCCACGAGTATACCGTGGTTGTGGTGGTTGCCAGGCAACACGCCGTTGCGCCAGAATCTCATCTGAAACATTCAATTGCAACAAACGTTGTTCAGCATCAATAGTAATTGAATCACCTTCTTCGACCAGCGCGATGGTTCCTCCGACAAAAGCCTCAGGAGCAACATGTCCTACCACCATACCATAGGTTCCTCCGGAAAAACGCCCATCTGTAATCAATCCAACAGAATCTCCCAGTCCTTCACCAATCAAGGCCGAAGTGGGTGAAAGCATTTCACGCATGCCAGGCCCTCCTTTCGGTCCTTCGTAGCGAATCACAACCACATCGCCCGGTTGAATTTTGCGGGCGAGAATCGCTGCCATGCAGGTTTCTTCCGATTCAAATACGCGTGCAGGTCCAGTAATTTTTGGATTCTTAATACCAGAAATTTTTGCCACACAACCTTCCGTGGATAGATTGCCTTTCAGTATTGCCAAATGTCCTTGCGCATACATTGGATTATCCCATTGGCGAATGACATTCTGATCGGCACGCGGCGAATCGGGAATATCTTTCAAGATTTCTGCAATGGTTTGTCCACTGATGGTAATGCAATCTCCATGCAGCAAACCATGCACCAACAGCATTTTCATCACTTGCGGGATGCCGCCTGCACGATGCAGATCAGCCGTGACATAGCGTCCAGAAGGCTTCAGGTCGCACAAGACAGGTACTTTGCCACGTATGCGCTCAAAGTCATCAATATTGAATGGAACTTTTGCCGCATGCGTAATCGCCAGAAAATGCAGCACCGCATTGGTAGATCCACCCACAGCCATGATGACTGCAACAGCATTTTCTACCGACTTGCGAGTAATGATATCGCGCGGCAGAATTTGTTTTCTGATCGCGTTGACCAGAGCTTCAGCGGATTGCCCGGCGCTGACCAGTTTTTCATCATCTTCCGCAGACATGGTGGAAGAATAAGGCAGACTCATTCCCATCGCTTCAAAAGCGGACGACATGGTATTGGCCGTGAACATACCGCCACAAGAACCGGCGCCGGGACAGGCATGGCGCTCCACTTGCAACAATTCTTCATCGTCGATTTTATGTGCGCTGTGCTGGCCGACTGCTTCAAATGCACTGACAATTGTGAGGTCCTGTCCTTTATAGTGCCCAGGTTTAATCGTACCGCCATACACAAAAATTGCCGGCACATTCATCCGCGCAATCGCAATCATTGCACCCGGCATGTTCTTATCGCATCCGCCAATGGCTATGACACCATCCATACTTTCCGCTTGCACGCAGGTTTCAATGGAATCGGCGATGACTTCGCGCGAAACCAGAGAATATTTCATACCTTCCGTACCCATTGAAATGCCATCCGATACCGTGATGGTGCCGAACATCTGCGGCATGGCGCCGGTTTGCCTCAATGCAGATTCCGCTTTCAACGACAACTCATTCAATCCCTTATTGCAGGGCGTAATGGTTGAATAGCCGTTTGCCACGCCGACAATCGGCTTGTTGAAATCTCCATCATTAAATCCAACGGCGCGCAACATCGCGCGATTGGGCGCCCGTTGGGCACCCTGAGTAATGGCCTGGCTACGTTTATTGTCTGACATGCTTGCTCCTGGAAAAGATAAAAATACAATTTATGACAAGGCGTACGATTATCACAAACGCACTTGGTATAATGAATAGTATTTTACCGTAAATAAGGTCAAAGCTATGCTCGTTCATCCTCAAATTGATCCGGTTGCCATTTCAATGGGACCACTTTCCGTCCATTGGTATGGATTGATGTATTTGATCGGTTTTGTGCTGTTTATCTTATTAGGGCGCTATCGAATCAAGCACAATCCACATTCTGTTTTTACCTATGAAATGCTCGATGACGCATTATTTTACGGAATGCTAGGTGTGATTCTGGGAGGGCGCTTAGGTCATGTCTTATTTTATCAATTCGGCTACTATCTGGAGCATCCCTTACAAATCCTGGCCATCTGGGAAGGTGGCATGTCTTTCCATGGCGGATTTCTTGGTGTTTTTTTCGCCATGATTTTGCTTGCGCGCAAACATCAATTACCATGGCTCGCTGTCACTGATTTCGTCATTCCACTTATCCCTCTTGGATTGGGGGCCGGTCGTATTGGTAATTTCATCAATGCCGAGCTCTGGGGACGTCCTACTGATGTGCCTTGGGCCATGGTTTTCCCTTATGTCGATGAACTACCCCGCCATCCTTCGCAGCTGTATCAATTTGCACTTGAAGGCATCGTGCTCTTTCTATTCATTTGGATTTATTCCTCCAAACCCCGTGCAACCGGCGCAGTCACCGGAATGTTCATGATTGGTTATGGTGTACTGCGTTCCTTTGCAGAATTTTTTCGCGAACCGGAAGATGGTTTTATGGGCATATTGACGCTAGGAATCACAATGGGTCAATGGTTATCAATTCCCATGATTTTAGCTGGAATAACCGCTGTGATATGGTCAAATCGCCAAACAGTCGCTCCAGAGAATCATCGTCCTGCTAAACGTAAAAAACGTTGAATAGAATGGAATCTTATCAAGTATATTGGTGCATCGAGTATTGATGATTTGACGAAAGTAATCAAGATTTCATTCATCCATAGCTATTAATGCATTCATCCAACTCTGTAGGTAAGCAGAAGAGAATCCGCTTAGGGTTTTCTTCCATTGTTTTTTCTCCATAAAATTCACGCCAAAGCTGGTTAGCTTTAATCGTTATCAGACACCGCAAGGCTTCCTAATGGTTTCCCGTACCAAAAAACCAGAGTTTCCCCAATAGTCGTTGCTTGTTGACTGAGTTACGATGCTATTACTGGTTTATGTTTGGAGGGTACCGATCATGAAAGCACTAAAAATCATAGTATGGCTGCCTTTACTTGCGTTCGTTTTATTGACCTCTTGTGCACAAATGAATCCTTCGGTCATTGCTCAAACGCATGTTGCACATAACGACCATAATGCAATGGCAAAATATTACGAAAATCAAGTGAACGAAGTAAAAATCAGATTAGAAGCCAATCAAAAAGTACTTGAGGAATGCGAAGCTCATCCTTACTATTATAGTCGGCAAGGTCAGGATATGAGATCGCATGCTTCTGCAAATATTCACGAATACCAAAAGGCTTTGAAAGAAAGCCTAAAAAGTGCTGAGCAGCACAGAATCATGGCGATAGAACAAGAACAGCAAATCAATAAAACGAAAGCTCACCTTAATCATGATTTGACGCTAGAACCATCAGAATCTTCAGGTAAAGAACTTTAAGCAAAAACATAGCAACTACTAACCTGCGCGTCGGTAGTTGCTACAATCTGGCAATCCCTTTCTTTTAAAAAGGGAGTAAAAAGTCGAGAGAAAATAGTATTTGATCCTTATTGCCGTCAAATGGTTGATAGGCTGCTGTTTTATATGCGTCCACTCGATCGTAGCGAATATTCGGGCGAATATTCAGCTTCTTTAATAGCTCAGATCTAATATTCAACGCTTTGGCCGCCTTCCAATTAAGCCCCACTGTTACGCTATAATAATCAGCGGGCGCAATACTGACAGTGCGAAGATCTCCCGCAAAACTGACCGGAGTGCCATTAACATTCTGCGCAGCAGCAGCTATTCGGAAGGGTGATGGGTTACGAAAACCATCTCTATCGCGATACCACTCCCCTCGGGCACCGACTGATAATGTATCGGTCAAATCGTAGTATAAATGCGCAACAACGCTATACCATTCAGCATCTTTAGTGACATTGGTGTATTTGGAATTGTTTAACAGTACACCTCCCGCATGACCAAACACATGATGCAAAACAACAAGTGTTTTTGGAGTAATCCTGTGCTGCAACACTACATTGTAGAATCCCCAGGTTTCGCTACTGCGTGTAGAAGTTTCGCCGTAGGTGCCAGAAAAATGAAATGAAGTGGCCTGATTGTCGCTGGTCCATGTAAAACCGGCAATTCCGCTCCAGTTTCCCAATTGTTTGTCCCACCCTCCATCCCATCCACCAGTCGCACTACCGGTAATAGGACCACCCAAGATTAACCAATTTTTGTTGACGGTATAGTTTGCCAATAAACCAGTGTGCGTAAATGGCTCACCTGCATTCAAGGTGTAAGCGCGTGAGTAGAAAAAATTATCTGGTGCCGAAACCGTTTCAAATCCTGTGGGCGTATAAAAATGCCCCACTTTTACGTTAAGTCCATTACCGACGGGCACATAGGCTTCCAGGTAGGTTTGCGGCAGGGCTATTCCGTAAGTTCTGCTCGATGAGCAGCATAGATTCAAATCCCAATTGCTTCTTTTCAAAGGTTCGCCGCTATTCACATCATAAGCCGGCACGCCAAACGCTTGCGTAAAGATGACATCGGTCCCAAACATAAAATCGAAACGCCCACCAAAATCCCATTGTTTTCCTTCCGAAACCACTGGGCGTCGCAAAAATACATTATATTGATTCAGTTGAAATCGATTTGCCTGATCAGTAAAAGCAACCGGCCCGTTAAATCCGTTCGTTTGACTGGGATTAAAAGTAGCTCCCGCATTAATCCATCCTCCCAGTTCTATTCGATTTTCCTTGATAAAGCTTTTCAGAGTCTTGGCATGCAAGATCGATTGAGTAACAAAAAAAAGCATGCAGCTCGCTATGGCAGATAACAACCATTTTTGGATTTTCATTTTTGGATAATGATAAGGATTAGTTCGTAAATGCGTATCAACCACAATTCATTGAATTAAAATAATCAATCCATGTACTGTGTGTACTGTGGTTTTTGGATGTTTTGCTAATTCATATACCTAACTCTGCTGTCCTTTATTGAAAAGAAAGAAATTTTCTTAAAAGCAGTTAATGATTCTATATGATATGTATCATAAATTTTACGTGGTCTATGAAGTTGGAATGCTTGGCTCTTCTTATCGTTTGACAATCCTGTAACTCACGATGTTTATAATCGTATTAGCAGCATGTCATATCTGATTGTATATATTTACATGAAAGAAGATCAATAGATTTCTTGAAAACATTGCAAAATTGGCAAGTTCTAACGAAACAGTCAAAACTTCAAGGATAGAAAACAAGCTCATTAATTTAACCCAAATGCTTATCTAGCTTCGTATCCAACACTAATTACGATTTCCCTATCAGGAAAAACCCATATTATATAAGGGTTTCCATTAGCAAAAAACAATGGCTTCCTCAATAGGCACAACACATTAAGCGAATTATCATTGCGTTATTCGTTAGCACCTGGAAGATAATTAACATGAAAACATTGAAGTTTTAACCCTGTTACCTTTGCTTGCATTGAACATGTTTGCCTCATCCGTATTGGCGCAGAACGAAATCAATCATAACAACTATGCAGCTTTAGCTAAGTGTTATGAAAACCTGGCTAAGGAAGCGGAAACAAATTTGCAAGAAAATAAAGAGATACTCAAGCAATATGAAGCACATCCTTATTACTATGGAAGAAAGGGTCAGGAGCTTCAGTCACATACTTTGGCAAATATTCGTGAGTATGAAAAAGCTGTAAAAGCAAGGCACATGCAGATTTGCATAGAAAAATGGCAGTATCACAAGATCAAATCACTAATAAAGCTAAGCTCAATCTGGACCATGATTCGCCAGTAATCAGGTAATGCTATTCCCGTAACAAAAGGTTCAGCAGCTAAAAGACCACCGACTAGTCGGTGGTCTTTTCTTATCGTTTCATGTTACCTAGATTAGCTCATCAGATTAGATAAATCCCATACTCAAGCCGATTACCGCCTCAAGTTGGAATAATAGCTCTGATTCTAGGAAGCGGACTAATTACATTGTCCTGTTTCGGAACCATCACTGTTAGTTTCTTTGCCATCTTCTTTCACACACAAGTTTTGGCAGACACCTGATTTCTTACATGATTTGCCAGCTGGAAGGCTTTTCTTGTCAATACAATTTCCTTCTACCAAGTAACATACTTGATTGGCAGCACATGCACTTTTGCCATCTTTTTCAGTATCAAGACTACATGCTGCAAATGCACTGCTTGTGGTGAAAGTCATCGCAACAACTAATGTCAATGCGCTTGCTGTTTTTTTAAACATTTTTTTCTCCTCTTTTTTCAGTTGATAAGCAAAAACTCAGTTTTTGCTCAGTCAGAATAGCAGAAAAAATTTCTATTGGGCGCACATTGTTGATGTGCAATTACATTACGAGATGATTCGATGCCTATTCAAATGGCAAAGCAAGTTCAAAGCAATAACTCGCTTCTTATGCTATAATAACATTATGATTTATATGGACAGTATAAACTAGATTTACTGCAAAAGAGTTACTGATCACTATCGCTGATGATGAGCCGTTTGGCAGAAAACCATATATTGAAGCAGCTGCCCTTACCTACTTTGCTGATAATTTCCAGACGCGCATCGTGCCGATTCAGAACATGCTTGACGATAGCAAGTCCAAGCCCGGTACCTCCGGTTTCTCGTGAGCGACTGCTATCGACACGATAAAAACGCTCCGTTAAGCGTGGAATATGTTGAGGCTCAATGCCGATACCGCTATCCTGCACGGAGAACAATCCCTGCCCGTCTTTTTTCTCCCAATTAATACTGATCTCGCCACTATCCGGTGTATAACGAATAGCATTGCTGATCAAATTACCAAAAGCACTACGCAACTCTTCTTCACTTCCCGATAACTGATCCCGGGTCGCGATATTTAATCGAATGTGATGGCGCCCCGCACTGAGAGACTCTGCATCCTGCAAGGCACTCTGCAACAAACTGACCACATCAACGGGTTTGTCATTTACTTTATTCTGTTCATTTTCAAGGCGCGACAGCACCAGCAAATCTTCAACCAACCGTTGCATGCGCGTAGTTTGTTGAGTCATCAATGTTAAAGCGCGTTTATTGAAATCAACGCTGACAGGCTCATCGGCGGATAAAGTCTCAAGAAAACCACCAATGACTGTCAACGGTGTGCGCAATTCATGCGACACATTGGCGATAAAATCACGTCGCATGGTTTCTATCTTTTCAAAGCGCGTGATATCTCGACTGATTAGTAGCTTCTGTTTATAACCGTAAGGCACCAATTGTAAAGAAACGATGATTCCCTGCTGACGAGTCTGCTTAAGGATCAGAGGATTACTGTACTTACGTGCCGCCAGATATTCGACAAAAGGGATTTGCCGCACCAGATATGTGATTTGCTGTCCTGCATCCAATGATAAATTAACTCCTAAGTGCTGCTCTGCAACCGGATTACACCACTCAATACGATCTGTTTCATCCAGAATGACAATTCCATCTGGCATCGCCGAAGTAATTTTTTGCATTCGTTCCAGAGCAAGACTCAATTGCTCCTGACTTTTACTGTGCTGGCGAACATATCGCGCCAAATGGGCAAATACATCATCCCAGGCACCGGATCCGGCCGGAATGCTTGCTGGCGTATGATCAGAAACCTGTAACCAGCGCTCCAGCGCCACTAAATGGCGTACATGATGAAACACCATCCATAGCAAAGCACCGCTGCAGAAAATGAGTGCATTCACGGCACCGAAAATCATCCAGAGCACTGCAGTGATCAGGATAACCAGAATCATATTAAAGGAACGTTGCCAGATATCAGACACTTACATTATCCTGAAATTACATCTCTGCATCGGAATCAACTGCGGGTAATACTGCAATCGACGAGAATCGATACCCTGCACCCCGGACAGTTTGTATCAGTGCATCTTTACCGACGAATTCTAGTGCCTTGCGCAAACGGCGTATATGCACATCTACGGTGCGATCCTCGACAAACACATGATCTCCCCAAACCCGGTCCAGTAATTGATTGCGGGAATAAACACGTTCCGTATGTGTCATCATGAAATGTAGCAGACGAAATTCTGTAGGCCCTAATTCAATTTCTTTATTCTCAACCGTAACCCGATGATTCATTGGATCAAGATGCAAACCATTCAATTCAACTACTTCTTCAGTCGCCTCCGGAATCAATCTACGCAGAACTGCATTGATGCGGGCGATCATTTCGCGGGGCGAAAAAGGCTTAGTCATATAATCGTCCGCGCCGATTTCCAGACCTGTTACCTTATCCGCCTCCATCGAGCGCGCGGTCAGCATGATAATAGGAATTAAGCGAGTGCGCTCTCCTTTGCGCAGAATGCGCGCAAATTCAATACCATTCATATTGGGTAACATCCAGTCCAATAAAATCAAATCGGGCAACGCTTCATTAATAATAGACATCGCCTTCTCAGCATTATCGGCACATAGTGTTTCGTAGCCGGCTTGCTGTAAATTATAAGTAATCAGTACCTGTATAGCGACTTCATCTTCCACGATTAGTATTTTTGCGGCCATCGGTCAATTCCAGATTGGATTAAATGAATCCTGTAACGTTTGCCATTCATGAGTTTATCGATTACTCTTCATCCATTTCAATTTGCACTCAACACATCCTATGGCTGGTTTAACCAAAGATACACCTTACCCTACAGAAATCAAATTACACCAGAAATCCAGAATATTGGATGTTTCTTTTTCGGATGGCAAAACCTTCCACTATCCATGTGAATTTTTACGCGTGCACTCGCCATCTGCTGAAGTGTCTGGTCACAGCCCTGGGCAGGAAGTGCTGCAGATCGGTAAGAAACTGGTCAGCATTAGAAGCATCGAGCCTGTTGGAAATTATGCCATACAACTGAATTTTACCGACGGCCATAATACAGGACTTTATTCCTGGGATTTGCTCTATAACTATGGCCTCAATCAAGATAATCTGTGGCAGCGTTATCTGCAACGATTAGAAGCAGCCGGGGCGAGTCGCGAACCTGTCGTCAAGTCGCAGCAAACCGCAAGTCACACCTGCAAATAGAATGTAAAATTGCGCCAGACCATATGGTTCATTTTCAATAAAATCAACCACCAACGATTATCATCTAGCTATAACAACTTTAAACTCAATCATAATCATGACTAAAACTACTCATTTTGGCTTCAATACCGTTTCTGAAGATGAAAAAGCCGGCAAAGTTGCCGAAGTTTTTCATTCCGTGGCCGAACGCTACAATCTGATGAACGACCTGATGTCCGTGGGTCTGCATCGCTTATGGAAACGCTTCGCCATTGAAACCAGCGGCGTGAGAAGTGGTGACAAGGTGTTGGATATTGCCGGTGGCACCGGTGATTTGAGTGCGTTATTCCTGCAGAAAGTGGGTAAATCCGGTGAAGTGTGGTTAACAGACATCAATAATTCCATGCTGTCCATCGGTCGGGATCGCCTGATCGATGAAGGCACGCCAACTCCGGTCGCGCAATGTGACGCCGAGAAATTGCCCTTTTCGGATAACTATTTCAACTGCGTCAGCGTAGCGTTTGGTCTCAGAAACATGACTCACAAGGATGTTGCGTTGAAGGAAATGCTGCGTGTCATCAAACCCGGTGGAACCGTCATCGTGCTGGAATTTTCCAAAGTTTGGAAACCCCTGCAACCCGCTTACGATGCTTACTCATTCAAACTACTACCCACCATGGGAAAAATGATCGCCAATGACGCGGAAAGCTATCAATACCTGGCGGAATCCATTCGCATGCACCCTTCCCAGGATGAATTAAAGGAATTAATGGAACGGGTTGGTTTTGAGCGAGTGGAATATTTCAACATGACCGCAGGGATTGTAGCGTTGCATCGCGGTTATAAATTTTAATCGCCAAGAGATTGTCACTCACTGAAAAGATTTATGGCGATGCCCGCAAAACAAGGTAGTCATCGGATGATAAATGACACGGCAGGACACGCCACATACCAGAGTTCATTGATCAGAAACTGGTCAGGCAAATATTGCTGTCTAAAATTCAACCGAAATATTATTTACTTAATATTGAATGTTTTATGCTGGATTCAAACAAACTATCCAGGAATGGACTTGGGTTGGCCATCAAATACTCATCCTGCTGCCGCCAATATCCTTTAAGAGACGCCATATTCTCCATAGCCATGCGAGAGCCTTTGGCAATGATGGAATCAGCACCGATATCGTCGATGACCAAGTCCAAATGTGTGCCGCAGAATAGGTGATCGTAGGCGTTCAATTCACGCTCGCTAAAGCAATACGATTGCTCTTTAAACAAATGATAGAGGCCTGCCAGCGTATCCCAAAATACCCACTCGGAGCCTACAATGGCTGTTTGGTGTGTAATGGGGTCAAAGTAACGCGCTGTTTTTCTGGCAAAATGTGAACGCAATTGCTTCAAATCCGGTAACCACATCAGACTTGAATGTAGGCGACTGACCGTATGGCATCGCGTATAGTGGTCATAGAAATTCGGAATTAGACGTCCGGCTATTAAATAATGGGAAAAATCCCAATGCTCTACTTGCTCCCAAAAAATGATGTCCGGATCTACCAGGATCGCATTGGGCTCATTCAATAAAATCAACTTGAGATATTCGTGATGCCTTATTTCCTTTTCAAAGCGAAAATATTGCGCACCCACTTCCTGGCAAAGTCGCTGAGTTTGCTCGCCGATGATGCTGGCGTTGTCATACACCACCACTTCAGAGGAAGGAAATCCAGTGCGCAGCGTACGAAAGGTCAATAAGGAATTATTGGCATTCGCAGGATTCTTGCACCAGATTAAAATGAATACTTTCATAAGCAGTTAGTGTGTGCTGAAAACTGAGGTTTGGATAGTCGATCATGATAGCGCAAAAATCAAAAACACTTCGACGTTGATTGCTCAATCCTGGATTGAGCAGATTGAGCAACTATCAACAAAACATTTAAAGTACAATCATTGGGTGTGACCAAATTTTTGCGCAGCAAGGCGTGTCTAGCCCAATCCCGGCCAATAATGACTATCCGGCAAGGGTCGTTTGCCAAAAATAGCCTGCCCGACCCGTACGACCGTTGCCCCTTCTTCAATCGCCAATTCGTAATCACCCGACATTCCCATTGAGAGTTCATCAAATGACAGCCCTGCTGGCGCTTCCTGGCGCAACATCGCTTGGATGTCACGCATTTTGACAAAGCATTCGCGTACACGATCATGGTCGGTCGAGAAAATGGCCAGTGTCATGAGCCCTTTGATACGAAGGGATGAATAATTTGGCAATTGTTGAACAAACGCACGTACTTCTTCCGGTGGCAGGCCGAATTTACTGGCTTCACCGGAACTGTTGACCTGCACATAGACATCGATCGCACGTCCCTCATTTTGCAGGCGCTTGTCGAGCTCTTCCGCGACTTTTAAACTATCCAGCGCCTGGAATTCATTGGCAAATCGTGCCAGATATTTAGCTTTGTTGGTTTGCAAATGACCAATGATTGCCCATTTGATGTCCAAGTCCTGCAGCGCTTCGGATTTCTCGCGCGCTTCTTGAATCTTGTTTTCCCCCATCTCATGACACCCCGCTGCAAAAGCAATGCGCAATCTCTCCGCAGGTACTGTTTTGGTGACAGGCAAGAGCCGGACACTGGATGGGTCGCGCCCAATTCGCTGGCAGGTATCAACAATCCGTTGTTTAACTGTAGCAAGATTTTTTTTAATCTCGTTTAATTGCTGCTCTTCATTCGGTTCCAATATGCTCTCCTAGTGTTCGAAATCAAATTGATTGGTTATCGATCAACGCTTGCTGCCATACTTCATGTGTATTTAAGTATCTAAAACTACAGAGCATCAGTCAGTAATTTTTGATGCTTGATGAAATATCATTTTCCAAGTACCACCTTGGCGTTGCCAGATCGAAGTTCTCATGGATCCTTTGCTGAGGTTATTCATGTCGTTCATTTTTTGGGCAGTATACATTGCCATCACCAACTCATCCGTCAGCATTCTGATTCTAAAATCGTTGAGCGACCATTGAAGATGAATGTCTTTATGAATAAGCCAATCAACCACATCGCGCCTGGAATTTATTCTCCCATTCTGACTGATTTCTTCAAAATCACGAGACAACAAATCATTAATCAGTTCAGGTTCTGTCTTCAGATCAAAGTGCAATAATTTTAATTCCAGTTGTTTGATCTGCTCGGCGATACTATCCATTGGCAACTCACCGGAAATAGTGATTACTTCACCCGCATTCCCGGTTGTGCACCGTCATCCGGCGAAAGTATGAATAATTCGCCTGGATTGCCGCCACCAGCAGCTAGCACCATTCCTTCCGACAATCCAAATTTCATTTGACGTGGCGCTAGGTTTGCGACCATGACCGTCAATCGTCCCTTTAGCTGCCCAGGATCATAGGCCGATTTAATGCCGGCAAACACCGTGCGTTGCTCATTGCCAATATCCAGTGTCAACTTCAATAGTTTTTCTGCGCCCTGGACATGCTCGGCATTAATGATTTTTGCAATGCGCAAATCGATTTTACTAAAATCATCAATGGAAATCGTGTCAGCAATCGGCATAACGGCGTGCTGCTGTTTTTCAGCATGACGCGCGGGAGAATCATGGTGTGCGGCAGGCGCCAAGCTGTGCATATTGGCAGCTATCAATGCATCGATCTGCTTGGCATCAATACGCGTCATTAAATGCTGATAAACATTGATCGCATGGCCTGCGGGCAACAATAAATCAGCCACTGGCTGCCCTGCATTCAATTGCGGCCAGGTCAAAGGTTCACAATTGAGAAAACCTTCTATTTTCTGCACGGTTTCCGGCAAGATCGGCTTCAGATAACGCGACAACAAATAAAACAATTGAATACCCAGACTGCAAACGCGTTGCAATTCATCGTTACGTTCCGGATTCTTGGCAATTTCCCAGGGTGCCAGTTCGTGAATCATTTCGTTCGCTTCATCGGCAAACTTCATGATATGGCGAATCGCGGCTGAAAACTCCCTGTCCTCAAAAGCTTTCTCAATCTGATCCGGGCGCCAAGAAGCAAAACGCTCATTCACCAAGGATTGCAATTGTCGATACTGCGCACCATCCACTAACTTACCATCAAAGCGCTTGCTGATGAATCCAGCACAGCGGCTGGCAATATTAATGAACTTGCCCACCAAATCCGAATTGACGCGCGCAACAAAATCCTCCAGATTCAGATCGATGTCTTCCAGCGTTCCATTCAGTTTCGCTGCATAATAGTAGCGCAGCCATTCGGGATTGAGTCCTTGTTTCAAATAGCTTTCTGCCGTGATGAATGTGCCGCGGGATTTACTCATTTTTTCGCCGTTCACAGTGAGAAAACCATGCGCAAAAATCTTGGTAGGTGTGCGATAACCGGCATTTTCCAACATCGCAGGCCAAAATAAGGCGTGAAAATAAAGAATATCCTTGCCGATAAAATGATACAGCTCGGCATCAGAATCTTGTTGCCAGAACTCATCAAAATCAATGTGCTCACGGACGCATAAATTCTGAAAGCTTCCCATATATCCGATCGGTGCATCCAGCCAGACATAAAAATACTTGCCCGGTGCATCGGGAATTTCAAAGCCAAAATAAGGTGCATCCCGGGAAATATCCCAATCGGACAGCTTGTTTTCTCCGGCTTCACCCAGCCATTCACGCATTTTATTCGCAGCTTCGATCTGCAAATGATCGGCTTCACGCGTCCAACAGCGTAGAAAATCAGCGCAGCGCACATCAGACAAACTGAAAAAATAGTGCTCCGATGATTTTTTAACTGGCTTGGCACCGGAAACCGCCGAATACGGATTTTTCAGATCCGTCGGCGCATAAGCTGCCCCGCAGGCTTCGCAAGAATCGCCGTATTGATCCTTAGCGCTGCATTTTGGACATTCCCCTTTAACAAACCGATCGGGCAAGAACATATTTTTGACCGGATCATACAATTGCTCGATACCTCGCACTGCAATCAAGCCGGCAGTTTTAAGCTTGCCATAGATCTCTTCTGAAAAACGGCGCGTTTCCAACGAATGCGTGCTGTAATAATTGTCGAACTGAATATGAAAGCCGATAAAATCCCCCAGATGCTCATCGTGCACGCGCGCGATCAGCATTTCTGGTGATATCCCCTCTTTTTCTGCGCGTAGCATGATCGGAGTTCCATGCGTATCATCCGCACACACATAATATACTGTGTGTCCACGCATTTTCTGAAAGCGCACCCAGATATCCGTTTGAATATATTCCACCAAATGACCTAAGTGGATACTGCCATTGGCATAGGGAAGCGCCGAGGTAACCAGAATTTTTCGCTTATTCATTGACTCTCAAGAAACCGTATTGGATAAAGGCTTATTGTAACAAACTGTGTGCGCAATCCTGATATTTGTTACCATCCATTTATTAAATTGTTAACCTTTAATAGGTCGAAAAAAGGAGCTTAGTAGTGACGATTTCAGAACAACAAATACAGTCTGCACTCAAACAAATCATTGATCCCACCACCGGCAAGGACTATATCAGCACTCAATCCGTACGCAATATTCAGATCGATCAACAGCACGTATCGATCGACATCGAATTAGGTTATCCGGCGAATAGTGTCAAACAGACTATCCAGAAACAAATAACCGATGCGCTGCACGCAATTCCAGGCATCGAAAAAATCCAAGTGTCAGTCAACAGCAAAATTATTCCTCACAGCGCACAGCGTGGCGTCAAACTGATTCCCGGAGTAAAAAACATCATCGCAGTGGCATCCGGCAAAGGTGGCGTGGGCAAATCCGCCACCGCGGTCAACCTGGCTTTGGCGCTATCAGCCGAAGGCGCTTCTGTGGGCATTTTAGATGCGGACATTTACGGCCCATCTCAGCCGCAAATGCTCGGCATCACACAGCATCCGGATTCGCTTGATGGCAAAACCATGGAGCCGGTTATGGCGCATGGCATTCAGGCCATGTCGATTGGTTTACTGATTGATGTGGAAACTCCAATGGTATGGCGCGGACCGATGGTGACTCAGGCTTTACAGCAATTACTGAACGACACCAATTGGAAAGACCTGGATTATCTGGTCGTTGATTTACCACCCGGCACCGGCGATATTCAATTGACATTGGCACAAAAAATTCCCGTGACAGGCGCAGTGATTGTCACGACGCCACAGGATATTGCCCTGCTCGATGCCCGCAAAGGCTTGAAAATGTTTGAAAAGGTCGGCATTCCCATTTTTGGAATTGTGGAAAATATGAGTACGCACACCTGTACGCAATGCGGTCACACAGAGCCGATCTTTGGTACCGGCGGCGGCGAAAAGATGTGTAAGGACTACAACGTCGAGTTTCTGGGTGCATTGCCACTCGACATTAAAATCCGCGAACATACGGATATGGGCAAACCCAGTGTCGTCGCTGAGCCTGATGGAAAAATTGCTGAAACTTATCGCATGATTGCGCGGCGTATCGCTGTCAAAGTAGCCGAATCTGCTGAAGATCATTCAGATTTATTCGCCAAAATCGTAATGGAAAATGACTGAGCAGGATTAAAGCATGACGATTAAATCAGATAAGTGGATCCGCCATATGGCACAAGCGCATGGCATGATTGAACCTTTTGAACCCGACCAAATTCGCGAGAAAGACAACCAGCGCATCGTTTCCTATGGCACTTCCAGCTATGGTTACGATATCCGTTGCTCGGATGAATTCAAGTTATTCACCAATATTAATT
Source organism: Nitrosomonas sp. (assembly GCA_017994575.1). Classification (GTDB taxonomy): domain Bacteria; phylum Pseudomonadota; class Gammaproteobacteria; order Burkholderiales; family Nitrosomonadaceae; genus Nitrosomonas. The sequence goes on along the minus strand of JAGOKN010000004.1, from coordinate 19,285 downwards.
CCACGATCGTCGATCCGAAGAATTTCGATTCCAATTCATTTGTTGATGTAAAAAGTGATATTTGCATTATTCCTCCCAATTCGTTTGCGTTGGCGCGCACTGTTGAGTACTTCCGCATACCGCGCAGCATCCTGACCATTTGTTTGGGCAAATCCACCTACGCCCGATGTGGCATCATCGTCAATGTCACCCCTTTTGAACCTGAGTGGGAGGGTTATGTCACGTTGGAGTTTTCCAATACCACCCCCCTACCCGCCAAGATTTATGCCAACGAAGGGGTGGCGCAAGTCATTTTCTTTGAATCGGATGAAGTCTGTGAAACTTCCTATAAAGATCGGGGAGGAAAATATCAAGGGCAACAAGGAGTAACACTGCCAAAAATATAAGTGTTTCATTGGCAAGCTTTGTCAGGATAGGCTACGCATCTGCGCACATTTAAGCCTGTACGATTGCGTGAACCAATCCTTACAAAGTCGATTGCATGTCGCTAACGTTTGCGCTGGCATTATGGTTTCGTCAAAAAAACTATTCCTCAGACTGTGCAACGACAGCACTTAATCCATATCTCAATTCACGCAACCTCAGCCCTTTCAATGATCGTATTTGTTCAGCACCTCGAATAAAGTACGCGACAGTCGCGCCATTCAATTTGCACGAAATTTACTCAGATCAATTTGAATTGAAATTTCATTCACCTTATTTAGGTCACTTCAGCATTGAGAGATCACCATCTGCTGCAGGTCCTTTCAAACTTCTTTTCCGATTACGCACGTGTACCGCGGAGAAAATCTTTTTCATTTCCAGTTTAATGAAAAAACAGATAATTACCTGCGATTTTATTGGCATTGATCATTCTTCTTATCGGTTATATTTGGATCAATGTAGCGTACCGGATTTCATTACGCTCAGAGGCGAACTGTTGAAAATCACTGAATGCTTAGAACTGTTGAAATTTCATAAACTTTTCTTAAAAGAACTCGTCTAATGGAGTATAAATGACGATTGCACAACTTATTGTTTTTTTGAATAAACTTTTAGTAAATTAAAAATTGATTTTAACGTAAAAAAATGCTTGATTTGCCCGTGATGCAGACTATAATGCGTGCAAATTGAAAACACATGAATTTACCGATAAGGAGGTCATCATGATAAGTATCAAGAACTTTTTTGTCCCAGCTGATTTAGTAAACATTCATATTCCTGTTACGTAGCCATTTTTAAAGGAAAGCACTCATGCGAACATCCTCTTCTACAGTTCAAAAATCTGATCAATCAGAAGTTCTATTCGATACCCACCCTGAAGTTAGTTTGGATTTTAAGCACGTTCAGAACGCCTTAAAAGATGGCTATCAGCGCCCATTTTTATTGGTTGACAGCAATATTATTCGACAAAAAGCTCGGCGCTTTAAAGCAGCAATACCTCGGGTTCACCCTCATTATGCAGTCAAAGCCAATCCTGATCCTCGTGTATTAACAGCGTTGATTGAAGAAAATGTCGGCTTCGAGATTGCTTCTATTGCCGAACTTGATCTGCTCATGCAGCTTGGCGTACCGGCAGCTGAAATTTTTTATAGCAATCCGATGAAGTCTCGCGCTTACCTGGAATATGCAGCATCCAAGGGAGTCGAATGGTATGTATTGGACAGTGTAGAAGAATTACGCAAAATAGTCAGTGTCAAGCCAGATGCAAAAATGTATTTACGTATCGACACCCCCAATATTGGCAGCGATTGGCCATTAGCCGGCAAATTCGGCACGCACCTCGGGGACATTCATGAAATCATCCAGGAAGCAGTAAAACTGAAAGCAGACCTGGCCGGGGTTACCTTTCATGTAGGTTCGCAATGCCGCAATCCTCAGAATTGGCGTGTTGGTATTGAACGTGCCAAAAAGGTCTTTGCAGATATGCAGATGGCAGGTTTGAATCCCCGATTACTGAATATTGGCGGAGGCTATCCGGTTCGCCACGTCAAACCTATCCCTTCTATTGAAATCATTGCTGATGTCATCAATGAAGCCATTGCCAATTTACCGAATAACATTCGCATCATGGCTGAGCCTGGTCGGTATTTAGTATCCGACTCGGCCTACTTTGTCTGTCGGGTTGTCGGTACTGCAACTCGCAATGGAAAACGCTGGATGTACTGGGATGCTGGTATGTTCGGCGGCGTGATAGAAATTACTGAGGGTTTGCGTTATGAAATTATCACGGATCGCAAAGGCAGTAACATTTCTTGGGCGGTTGCCGGTCCAACTTGCGATTCAGTCGATATTCTGGTGCATGATTTAATGCTGCCGAATGATGTGCAAGAAGGTGATTTCATTTACATTCCCAATGCCGGTGCTTACACCACTGCTTATGCCAGTAATTTCAATGGCTTCCCTCTGCCTGATGTTAAAGTGATATAAGCTTCCAATAGAATCTGAATCGCACGTCTTGACGTTATAGACGGTCAATGTAATGGCGAATTGATAAAACAATCAGTTCGCCATTTTCTTCAAGAATTTAAGCTATATCTTGCGATCAAATATCACGAAATGATATTCGAAAATATCATTTCCTTCGGAAAAATGCTGATTGCGCTGCGTTTCCTGCCATTCATTTGAATCAAATTTTGGAAAAAAAGCATCTCCGTCAAAATCCTTCTGAATTTCGGTAATATACAGTCGCTGACAATACGGCAGAGTTTGCCGATAAAGATTCTCACCCCCGATAATAAAACTTTCATGCTGAACTGCGTTGTTTTCCTGGCATTTCTGCAGCGCGCTTTCAATCGAATGAACGACAATGGCTCCAGGTACCTCAAGAATTTTCTGATGAGTCAGAATGATATTGGTTCTACCAGGTAAAGGGCGGCCAATAGACTCATAAGTTTTACGTCCCATTACAATAGGATGTCCCATTGTCAGGGATTTAAAATGTTTTAAATCAGCTGGCAAGTACCAGGGTAATTGATTTTTATGACCAATTACCCGGTTCCTGGCCATTGCCACCAGAATGGACAAACGTGGTGGTATTGTCATACGGCTACCGGAGCTTTGATGGCGGGATAAGGATCATAATTTTCCAATACAAAATCTTCATATTTAAAATTCAGGATGTCTTGTACATCGCTATTTAGCTGCATATGAGGCAATGCCCTGGGCGTTCGCTGTAGTTGTTCATGGGCTTGCTCAAGATGATTCAAGTAAAGATGAGCATCACCCAGTGTATGTACAAAATCACCGGGTTGAAGGTTGCAAACTTGCGCCATCATCAGAGTTAATAATGCGTACGACGCAATATTAAAAGGCACGCCCAGGAAAATATCCGCGCTGCGTTGATATAGCTGACACGACAATCGATCATCCGTCACATAAAACTGAAAAAAAGCATGACAAGGTGGCAATCTCATTTTGTGTAAATCACCCACATTCCAGGCAGAAATCAGCATGCGGCGCGAGTCGGGGGTATTTTTTATCTGTTTGATGACTTCATGAAGTTGATCCACATACTGCCCCTCCGATGCTGTCCAAGACCGCCATTGGTGACCATAAATAGGTCCAAGATCGCCATTTTGATCTGCCCATTCATCCCATATGGTTACTCCGTTTTCATGCAGATACCTAATATTCGTATCACCTTGCAGGAACCACAATAACTCATGAATGATCGACTTTAAATGGCATTTCTTTGTCGTCACCAAAGGAAAACCATCGATTAAATTGAAGCGCATTTGATAGCCAAATACTGATAGGGTGCCAGTACCCGTACGATCGGATTTTTGATGACCGTGATCAATAACATGTTGCATTAATTCGAGATATTGCCGCATTCTTATTTTAATCCCTTTATTGAAGCCAGAATAAATTCTATCCGTTAATGCCTATCTCAGCCATAATGCACATAAGACGTATATAATACAAAGATTATCAGCAATCATTCTTTATGCAATGACTCCCGATATCGTCATTCAAAAAAAATTATTTGACAGGAAAGCTTTCAATGCTGGCATCACTTTTCCAGAATATATCACCTATTGATCAAACTATTAAAGCATCACACATTTTCGTAATACTCCCCCAACTAGAAAAGTTACCCAAGAAATACGATATCCCTGGCGAAGAAACCTTGGGAAAGTTGCTTTTGCGTCGCGAGATGGCTTTGACTGACCTCTGTGAGACACCGGTGAGCGCAAATCTTGCAAATGGTGAATTGTGTAGCTGGGTGATGCTCAATACGAGCAAATCCACATTTGATCTACAAACTTGCATACGCAAAGCTATCCAATTACTGCTTATAGAAAATCCTGCTGAAATTCACATTGCTGTTTATGGAACGATGCATCAAAGGAAAATATTTTCCGAATTAGCCGTCTATGCTACCTGGGTTAATGGCGCAGCTTTACCAGTACGCAAAAATAAACCCGTTAGAAAATCAGTAACCAATATATTTCTGTATGGCTACAAGGACACAGAAAACTTTACGTTACAACGGGCAATGGCTGAAGGTAACTTGTTAGCCCGTGGCTTGACAGTACTGCCAGCCAATGAGCTAACGCCTAAAACTTATCGTCAACAGATTAAGAAATTGGCTGAGAACGAAGGTTGGGAGTATCAGGAGTTTGATCTGGCGACTTTGAGAGAATTGGGAGCTGGTGCGTTTGTAGCCGTTGCTCAAGGAAGCGACCCTGAGGATGCGGCCATTGTTCATTTGCAGCATAACTGCAGTAAAAAGAATACTTCCAGCAAAAGTATTGCAATTGTGGGAAAAGGCATCTGTTTTGATACCGGCGGCCACAATTTAAAGCCAGCCGGCTCAATGCAGGGAATGCATGAAGATATGAACGGCTCCGCAGTTGCACTTGGTATTTTACTAGCCGCCACACGCGCTGAAATCCCAGTTAAAATTGATTGCTGGCTTGCGATTGCGCAAAATCATATCAGTCCGCAGGCATACAAACAAAATGACATCATTTCAGCGTTAAGTGGCTTATCTATTGAGATCGTTCATACTGATGCTGAAGGACGAATGGTTTTAGCAGATACGCTCACCTTGGCGACCAAACTCAAGCCAGACCTGATAATCGATTTTTCCACCTTGACCGGCAGCATGAAAACAGCGTTAGGCTCACGTTATAGCGGTATTTTTAGCAATCGCGATGATTTGACTCAAAAAGCCATTTCCGCAGGCAGAAAAAGTGGAGAACGGGTTTGTGCGTTTCCAATGGACATCGATTATGAAGAAAGCCTTGAGAGCAATATTGCAGATATCAAGCAGTGTGAGTTAGGCGGAGACTTTGATCATATTCTCGCCGCCTGTTTTCTGCGAAAATTTGTGAACGATACGCCCTGGCTACATATGGATCTATCAGCCAGTAGTCATAAAAACGGTCTAGGCGCTGTTGACAGTGAAGTTACAGGATTTGGTGTCAGTTGGGCCATCGAATTTCTTAGTCACATTGATTGATGCTGATGCAGAATGCGTGCTAGACACAACTTCCGTAATTTCAACTAACTTCTTGAAAGTTGTAGTTTCTGACCAATGGATAAGTTTTCATCACTATCATTCCACAATTTAATTTGATCAACGGTCGTACCATGCCGTTTTGCAATTTCAGATAGAGTATCGCCCTTTCTGACGATATAAATTCCCGACCGGTAATTCTGTAATTGTTTTTTCCTAAGAGCAGTATTTTCCGCATAAATTTCACCAATTGACTGAGGAACCAATATCTTCTGGCCAAGTGTAAGATTCTTATTTCGAGAGATTCCATTAATGGTTTGCAATTGTTTGACTGTGGTTCCAAAACGGGTTGCAATCTCATGAATATTTTCATCTTTCCTAACCCGATAGAACTGCCATGAAACCTTCGGATCCTGATAAGTCTCCAAATTCTTCAAGAAAACTTCTTTATTGCCTCTTGGCAATAACAATGTACGCGGCTCATTCATCACTTTGATTACATAACGATTATAAGCGGGATTGAGTGCGTTGAATTCAGCTTCGGAGATGTTAGCAAGGCGAGTAACTAGAGAAATATCGATGGGTTCGCGTATTTGCACTGTATCAAAATACGGTCGATTCGGCACCGGTCGAAGTTGTATGCCGTATTTTTTTGAGTTAACAATAATATCTTTAACAGCCAACAGACGGAATATATAATTTTTTACTTCAGTAGGAAGATTTAGATCGTAAAAATTGACAGACCTTCCTTTATGAACACTCTTAGATAATATTTTGCTAACCGCGCCCTCACCTAAATTGTAGGCGGCAATAGCCAATTTCCAGTTATTAAATTTTTTATAAAGATATTGCAGATAGTCAAGAGCTGCTTGAGTAGATGCGACGATATCACGTCGATCGTCATGCCATACGTTTTGCGCTAAGCCTAAAACTTTTCCCGTTGCTGGTATGAATTGCCACAGCCCAACAGCTTGCCGATGGGATTTATTCATTGGATTGTATGCACTCTCAATCACCGGCAGGAGTGCAATTTCCATCGGCATATCACGGCGCTCAATCTCATCAACAATATAATATAAATATCGTTCACTGCTCGCAACAATCCGGTTAAATGCTTCCGGATTTTGAGCATACAGAGCTTCAATTTTACGTATTGCTTTACTATCTGGTGGCAGTGCTAATGCAAATCCACTTCTTATGCGACTCCACAAATTTGCATGATATTGGTTCTTGTTTTGTACGAGTCTTTCGGCCGATGCGTCAAAGGATATGGAAGTACAAGTCCAAAAAAGCAATGATATGAGTAAGGCAAATAGTTTATTTCTTATAAAAATCATTTACATAGATTATTTTCATCTTTATCCTGGTTAACAGGATATATAAAAATTTAATCTTTGCAAACTGTTTTCTTACATAATTTTTTTTATAAATTAATAACAATTATTATATATCATATAGTTAATAACACTACCTCTAGCATCACATTATAAGCTAGCTACGAATATTCGATTGAGTATCGAATTCTTGAAGAAAAATAGTTGGTTTTGGTTGCCAACCCTTTTTCCGAAAATCTACAATAACATTGGTAAAAATGCCACCACGTACAAAAAAGCGTGCTGTTAGGCGTATATATCTTGGCTTCAAAGCTGCAACCAGATCATCCAGGATTTTGTTCGTCACTGCCTCATGAAATACACCTTCATCACGATATGACCAGGTATAAAGTTTAAGGCTTTTCAATTCAACACATTTTTTGTCCGGAATATAATCCAGAATTAAAGTTGCAAAATCAGGCTGCCCTGTTTTGGGACATAGGCAAGTGAATTCTGGAATTTCCATATGAATATGATAATCCCTATCGATAAAAGGATTAGGAAAGGTATCGAGATTCTTCTCAGGTTTGCTGGCCATTCTTCGTACTCATAGTTAGATTAATTCGGTTACAATGATGTATTACAGATCTCTCGATAAGTAATATCGCTATTATAACCGTCTTGTCTTCTAAACAAAAAAATTGCGCTTAGCCCATATCAAACTTGCCGGCTTCAAATCATTTGTTGACCCAACTGCCATTCCAGTTTCCCAAGATTTAGTAGGTATCGTAGGACCCAATGGATGCGGAAAATCAAATATTATTGATGCTGTACGCTGGGTACTGGGCGAATCCAAAGCATCCGCTTTGCGCGGTGATTCTATGCAAGACGTTATTTTTGCCGGTTCCGACAATCGCAAAGCCATAGGTCGCGCCAGCGTTGAGATAGTCTTCGAAAATCACTCCGGCAAGGCAATCGGCCAATGGTCTAGTTATGCGGAAATTGCGATCAAGCGCGTGCTCCAGCGTGATGGCGTATCCAGTTACTACATTAATAATCTTCCAGTACGTCGACGTGATATTTCGGATATTTTTTTGGGAACCGGTGTAGGTGGCCGTGGTTATGCAATTATCGAACAAGGCATGATTTCACGCATTATCGATGCGAAGCCATTAGAGTTGAGAAGTTTTCTGGAAGAAGCCGCAGGAATATCGCAATATCGGGAAAGAAGACACGAAACCTCTCTGCGCCTATCCGATACCCGCAAGAATCTAACCCGCCTGGAAGATATTTGTCGAGAGCTAGAAAGCCAGTTACACCATCTTGAAGCTCAAGCGGGGGCTGCCCGACACTTTCAATTACTGCAAGAAAAGCTACACACTGCACAAGCCATATTATGGTTACAGCGAAGGGATGAAGCGATTCATCAGTGCACACTGGCAGAAAAGGACATCCTGCGACTTGAAACAGAATTAGACATTGCGCTATCCAATCAGCACAACGCTGAAAATACTTATGAAGAAACCAGAACGAAAGAATATGCCATTAATGATCAGCTACTCCAAATACAAGGACAGCTTTACACAGCCAATGCGGAAATCGGGCGTGTCGAACAAGAAATTCATTTTCTGAATAATACCCGTGAACGCTTGTCACAGCAGCTTCGGGAAATCGATCATCAGTTGGAAAGAAATAAACAAATACAACAAGCCGGCTCGGAAAACTTAATCCAGTGGCGCCAGGAAAAAACAAAAGCCGAACTTGCTCATCAACAGCACACTGAAATCAATAATGAAGTAATTAAAAAACTGCCTAAGATTGAAGCAGAATTTCATCGTTGCCAGGCGGAACTCAGTAAATGCAAGCATCATCTACTCTTAACCGAACAAGCCAACCAGCTGGAAGAAAGCCATCTCACCCACGCCACCAAAAATATTCAACAACTTGAAACCCGCCACTCGCGCTTATTAAAGGAACAAACTGAACTTGCTGCTATAGACCAACCACGCCTGATAGCGCTGGAATCAGAGATCAGTCAAATTGACCTGGCTTTGCAAGCGGAACAACAAAAACATCTGGATATGCAGCACCAGCTGTCTGTAGCTATTCAACTGAAACAAACAATCACAAACGAAACCCAAGAACTGCAACATGCCTTATCCCAGTCTACAGCACGCTTCAAAGCACTGCAAAATCTTCAACAGAAACTGGATAACAATCAGAATTTAAGTTACTGGTTAAAAAAACAGCAATTGGATGCCCTACCACGTTTGTGGCAAAAAATACAAATTCAGCCCGAATGGGAAAATGCATTAGAGGCTGTTTTACGTGAGCGGCTCAACAGTATTGAAGTCGAACAAATTGATTCCATGCAAAACTTACTCAATGACCTGCCCTCTGGAAAATGGACTTTGTTCGAAAATGCGCAAACGGCATTCCCCGAGCACATCCAATCAACTGCTTCAGATTCAATCAATGGTCCAAAATTAATTGACCATGTAACCATTCATCAGCCAGAGGTTCAGCACACATTAGCAGATTGGTTGGGATCAACCTATGTGGTCACAGATATCCAGGAAGGACTCAGCAAGAAATCGCTGTTACATACCGGTGAAATGCTCGTCACCCCGGAAGGTCATATCATCACGCGCACGAGTCTGACTTTTTATGCGCCTGACACTCAATTACACGGCGTTTTGTCGAGACAACAAGAGCTTAAAAATATCCAAAAAGAAATCGATCAATTGGAGTCTCTGCTCCAAAAACAGCATGCGCTACTGGAAGACGCCAAACATGACAATACTCAACTAAACGAAGCCATTCATGCATCCAATCAGTACAGCAAGCAAATACAGCAGCGTCGACATGATTTACAACTCGAACTGGTAAAATTATCACAAATCAATGAACGAACAACTCATCGCAATCAGCAGATTAGTTCCGAATTAACGGAAATTAAGCAAGCATTGGATCACGAAATTTCGCTACAAGAATCTGCAAAAGCGAAACTGACCAATAACTTGGAACAAATTGACACGCTAAAAAAGCATAAGCTACAAGCTCAGGCTGCTTGGGAAGCAGCCAATCAATTACTTGCCAATCAGCGACACAGCGTACAGCAATGCACAAAACAATTGCAGGAAGCAGTATTTCAGATAAAAACGTGCCAGAGCAAAATCGATGAAATTGAGCACACTGCACAGTCAGTTCTGCAGGATTTGCAGACACTAGCGCAGAATCGCTCTGATCTGCTCAAAGAGCAAGAAAGCCTGGGCACCACATCATTGAATAATCAACTGGAAACGCTTCGGCAACAACGCAAATCCATTGAACAAACCGCCTTGCAAGTGCGCCAATCAGTCGAGGATACCGCAAAGTATTTGCGTGAATTAGAAAGCACACGCATGGCATCAGAACAAAAATCGTATGCATTAAAAGAAACGGTCAATCAGCTGCGTCTCAAAGCACAAGCTGCCAGCATCACCGCTGCCCAGTTTGATGATCTCATTCGTGAGGCAAAAATTGATGCGGATTCATTATTCCCATTACTGGGCAAAAAGAGTGTGACAACCCTCCAAACTGAAATTAGCCGGTTGAATACTGACATCAATAAGCTGGGCCCGGTCAATCTTGCGGCACTTGAAGAATTGGAAAATGCCCGCACCCGTGAGTCCACTCTCATTAGCCAATTGCAGGATTTGAACGAAGCAATTATGACGCTAGAAAATGTCATTCAACAAATAGACCGTGAAACGCAAATCCGCCTGCAGGAAACTTTTGACAAGGTCAATCAGTATTTAAGCGAGATCTTTCCCGTCATATTTGCGGGTGGACAAGCCAGGCTTGAGCTATGCGATGGTAAGATTCTGGATGCAGGTTTATTGCTAATGGCTCAACCACCCGGAAAGAAAAATAGCTCCATTCATTTGCTGTCAGGAGGAGAAAAAGCACTAACAGCCTTAGCACTGATTTTCTCACTATTCCGACTCAACCCCGCACCCTTCTGCTTATTGGATGAAGTCGATGCGCCTTTGGATGACAGTAATACCGGACGCTTTTGTGAGTTAGTAAAAAATATGTCAAAACAAACTCAATTCTTATTCATCAGCCATAATAAAATCACCATGGAGATGGCGCAGCAATTAATTGGAGTTACAATGCAAGAACAAGGTGTATCCAGAATTGTCGCGGTTGACATCGCCGATGCCATTAAAATGGGCAAACGCGATAAACAATCTGTGATTCATTAAACAATCGCGGTTGATCATATAGAGCTGACATGATCTAATTCGTGTGCTTTGCATAAAGGTATTTTTAGGAGATATTAAATATGAGTGACTTGCAGATGAGCTTGATTATCATCGGCATTATAGTGATCGCCGGTGTCGCTGTATTCAACTGGCTACAACAACTGCGTTATCGACGCAAAGTACAAGCAGCTTTCGATCATAAACACGATGATATTCTTTTAGATCCTCATCACTCTGAAGATAGCGCTCAACGCATTGAACCGAAATTTAATAAAACGCCGGTTTCTGATGATCAGTTTGACATATTGATGCCTAATGAACTACCGGCTGCGCATACTGACACCAAAAAACCTTTCGTTGCACCCAATTCATCCATCCATATTTCAACACACTCATCGTCCACTTCGCCTATTTTGGATTATGACAGCGTCACCAATTACATCGTCAATATCCGATCAGAATCAATTATTGCCAATACTTACATTGCTAAATTGTTACAGAGAAAATTTGATTTTGGAAAATCCGTTTGTTGGCTGGGTCAACGGCATAAAGATGAATCATGGGAAGAAATCACCAATGAATCCAATGTCGAAAGCGACGGTTACATCTGCCTAAAAGGATGCCTGCAACTTGCCGACCGGGCAGGCCCTATCAGTGAAGTCAATCTATCCAAGTTTCGTGATTTGGTACAAGATTTCGCAACGCAAGTGCACGCGACTGCCGATTGTCCTGATATAGTCGCCACTCATGAAAAAGCGGTTATCCTCGATAAATTCTGCGCTGAAGTGGATGTGATGATAGGTATCAATATTATTAGCAAGGATGATGGCGCATTTGTCGGCACTAAGATTCGCGCATTGGCGGAGGCTTCCGGATTCAAACTTGAATCGGATGGATTGTTCAAATATCGCGATGACAGTAATAATGTTCTATTCACATTAAGTAATTATGAATCACCTCAATTTTTGTCAGAAAATATGAAATCGCTGACAACGCACGGCGTAACTTTCTTGCTCGATGTTCCCAGAGTAGCGCATGGAGAGAGAGTGTTTGATCAAATGACTCATCTGGCAAAAATTTTCTCCAATACGCTTGGTGGTATCCTCGTCGATGACAATCGCGTTCCATTGAGTGACAGTGGCATTCAGAAAAGTAAGCAACAATTGGTTGAAATACAATCCTTGATGAAGAAAAATCATATTAATGCTGGCAGTGCAAGTGCATTGCGCCTATTTGTATAAGATAAATTTCTAATTAAGTTAGCAGAACAATAAGTTAGATATTATTTATTAGTGCCAATCATGCAATAATGATCATAATCGTTTTTTTGACGGGATCATTACGCTTTAAATGAATTCTATTATTTAGCCTGGAGATAAGAATGAGTGAAATTTCTAACCAAGGACCATCTTTTTCACCCATTGAAGTTAAATTGGAAGCAGGAAAAGACTACTATTGGTGCACTTGCGGTCGGAGTAAGTCTCAACCTTTTTGTGATGGGTCGCATAAAAATACAGAATTTACTCCCCAGAAATTTAGTATTGCCGAAACTAAAACAGCTTGGCTATGCACTTGCAAAAAGACAAATAACGCTCCCTTTTGTGACGGCACTCATCGCAAGCTGTAAGATTCTGATTACTACATTATTTAAAAAAATAGTCCCATGATTTGAACGAGTATGCTGCACGATTAGAATAAACAGAATTAAACTTGGTTACCCATTAACCTTTTAGTGGTACATAAATATAGTGTGTCCATGGAAAAAGAACTAAAATCTTTAGAAGAAAAAGTTTTTTTGCTTTTACGTCTATATCACGATACTTGTAAAGAGAATGTTAAGCTGCGCAAAGAGCTTGCAGATACACTGACTGAAAACACGAAATTAAATGAAAAAATTCATACGGTGGCTGCCCGCCTTGAAACACTATTGTTAAATATACCCGATGAAGAATAGTAAAACGCTGAATATAAAAATCATGGGCAGGGAATTCTGTATAACCTGCCCGAATGAAGAACAAGAGGATATTCGGCTTGCTGCAACCTATCTGGACAAAAAAATTCAAGAAATCAAAGCCGAAGGAAAAGTAATTGACTCTGATCGCATAGCGATTATTGCTGCCTTAAGTATTTCCCATGAGCTACTGACATTACGTAATGGAACGAGTTTTGACATGGATGAATTTAAGCGTAGAATTGCATTATTGAAAAAGAAAGTTGATGAAGTCATTATCAAAAAAGAAAGTTAGTTTTATACAAAAGTTTAATCCCTGCTGTGTTTGTTAAGATCTATATTCTTTGAACCAAGTATTAGAAAATGGTTGTGGACTTTAGTGATACTGTTGTGCGCATCTTTATTAGACGTGCCTGATGTATCCGTGAAGCAACCGCCTTGGACCTCATGGTTCAAGATGAAGATCTGACGGCATATGTGGGGAGCTCTTACAGAACAAGGAATGTTTAAGCATTCCTTGTTCTTTCATTTTGTGCCTGTTGATTTATTATTTCGATGAGCTTGCAACATGCCGCAAAAGAATAACACTCGTTCCGATTGCTATTCAAAAACATTTCTATTTGACATTGGGCGTGTGTTACTCAATTTTGATTTTGAATCCTCGCTTATAAAGCTGATTCCTGAGGGCATTGACAACCCGCAAGAACGTATTCAATGTATTCTTGAGAAAAAAGATGCGCTTGAATCCGGATTAATCGCTCCTGAGCACTATGCCAATTGGGCACTGAAGATACTGGGCAGTCATGTCACCACAAAACAGTTTTATCATGCATGGCAGCAAATCTTCACTGTCAACGAAGCTATGTGGCGTTGTGTTCACCAGCTTGCCAATCAAGAACACTCATTAATTCTAATTTCGAATATTAATGCCATTCATTGCCCCTGGATATTCTCTGCATATCCGGAATTTTCATATTTCAAGCATAAAATTTTATCTTATCAGATCGGAATTCTGAAACCGGAACCTGCAATCTATCGATATGCAATCGATCATTTCAAACTTGATCCCAAGTCGACACTTTATATTGATGATATACCGCAAAATATCGCATCTGGTCGAGAAGCAGGTTTTCAATGCTGGGAATATGATCTAAATAATCATCAGGCTTTTGAGAATTGGCTTGAACAAGCCTTGATATCCCAATAATTTATACCTATTTATTAACGCGATAGGCAATATCTGTGCAGAAATTCATTAACGATACTTATCCTTTGTTCAAACTTCTGCCAGGAAATGCTCGACCATCGCTTGCTTATGCTCTACCTGACCAAATGAAACATCTTTTAGCTGACCTTTACGATCGAATAAAATGCATGAAGGGGTTCCTTGCAAAGCAAAACGTTCAAAAGTCTCGGCCTTCATAGATTTTTGTTCCAGGTAATGTCTGACTTGCTGCAATACAGATTTTTGCTGCTCGTTACTGAAACTCTCAAAATCAGGTAGAAACTCGCGTGCATAACGCTGCACTCTTTCATCCGTCACAGGTTCAGTCTCGGTCACCACGCGATCCATTCCAACTGCGAAAGGTATCTTCCATTGAAGCTTGCCTTCAGACAGCAGGCCATATTGATTCAACGCTTTAAAAGTTTGACCGATCACTTCCCCTGTTTCAACTAATTTGCGTAAGTTTGCCAACGTATTTTTATCATAATCTTCAAATGCAGTCGCCAAACCAATGACAACCAATCCCCTATCATGATATTTCTCATGCAGTTCAATAGCCTTAGGTAGAGAATAAATGAAGCAACCAGGGCAATTAACCTGAAAAACCTCGATTAACACCACAGAACCAGCCAAATTGTTTAGTGTGCCTGGTTCGCCTTGAACCCAAGTATCAACGGAAATATCAGAAAGAGAATAATTAATCATTGTGACTGTCGTTAGAATGAATGTATAGAATTGTCAGCAGTATTGAAAAAAGACCCTCGGCGATAATCACACTGGTCAATATTAACAATGTGTGCGCTTCGCAAAGCAACAAAAACTGCTTACGAAATGGGTGCTCACATTGTCTCAGTGACATATCCCGACATCGTGGCAAAATAACATATTTCAATGAAGTCATAAAAAGAATTTAAGCCAAATTTGCAGTAAACTGATCCTGTTTGGTGAAAACATTACAATCGATCATAAAAATGCGTTACTGGTTAATGAAATCGGAACCCTATAAATTCAGTATTGATGATTTCTCAGCACTACCTAATCAGACGGTTGCATGGGACGGCGTTCGTAATTATCAATCGCGTAATTTCATGCGCAATCAAATGGCTGTTGGTGATCAAGCTTTCTTCTATCACTCCTGTTGCAAGGAACCCGGAATTGTAGGTATTGCCACAGTGAGTCAGGCCGCTTACCCCGATGCCACGCAATTTGATCCGCAGAATAGGCATTTTGACCCTAAAGCAACACCAGACAATCCACGGTGGTTTAATGTTGAAATTACGCTGACGAGTATAACTCGCCTCATTCCCATCAAAGAATTAAGGCAATATCCGGAATTATCCAGAATGCGCGTGCTACAAACAGGCAACCGATTATCGATCACTCCGATTGACCCGGTGGAATGGTGGTTCATTATGAATCTTCTGTAATTCAAACCAATTTTTTCATTTTTTCTATTAAGTCTTACAAGGATTGATTCATGGAATGGTGGCTAATTTACCTGCTGACCGGTGTATTTGTAGGTTTTTTTGCGGGTTTACTCGGTATCGGCGGTGGACTCATCATTGTCCCTGTGCTGATTTCACTATTCACCGCACAGGACTTCCCCGCCGATCACATCATACATCTGGCGCTGGGTACCACGATGGCCACCATCATTTTCACCTCGGCAGCCAGCTTGCGCGCACATCATCAGCATCAAGCCGTTCAATGGCAAATTGTAAGAAACATAACACCGGGAATCTTGCTCGGCACTTTCGCCGGGGCTGCTTTGGCAAGCTCAATGACCGGACAGATTCTAAGCATCATTTTTGTCATATTTATTTTTTATGCTGCCACGCAAATGCTGCTGCAATTTCGCCCCAGTCCCATTTTTCAGCTTCCTGGAACAGTCGGCTTGATTTTAACCGGCAGCGTCATTGGCGCGCTATCCAGTCTGGTTGCCATTGGTGGTGGATTATTGTCAGTACCCTTCCTGACACTTTGCAATGTCAAACTTCAGCATGCAATAGGCACAGCGGCAGCGATCGGTTTTCCCATCGCACTGGCGGGGACGGTAGGTTATATTGTGAATGGTTATCTACAAACAGAAACGCTGCCTCCCTATAGCTTAGGTTACGTCTATCTGCCGGCACTTCTCTGGCTCGTACTAGCCAGTATGCTAACCGCACCGCTCGGTGCAAAACTGACGCATTCCACAAAAACTGCAGTACTGAGAACAATCTTTGTTGTGCTGCTGTATGGCTTGGGTATCAGAATGTTACTAAACTTATTCTAGCAAAACCGATCACAAATCCGATTTTAAAATTCTCATTATTGATCAGTGAAAAACAGGATATGATTTACTCCTGTTTTTTATCAAACCAACTGACTAACTCAGTGAATCATCCATGAAAATCAAGTTTCAGTATTTGATTGCAGTAATAAGCTTTGCAGTCCTGATAAGCACCGCGCCCATTGCACGAGCCCTACCCAATGATTGCCAGGGTTTAACAGCTCCCGTTACCTATCTTGAAACGATTGGTTTAGTGTGTTTGCAAAAATTGATTGTAACGAATCCAACAGACAATCAGCCCTACAAAGCATCTTTACAGTGGCTAGGCATGAATAATCCAGACCTGTTTAGTCTGTTAGGTGTTGAATTTGATAGCGCTTCTGGAATTCACAGTCCACTCTTTTCATGGGTTGATGGATTACTGACTTTACCCAAAGTTGATATTCCCAAACTATTCGGTACGGAACGATACACTGTCAATTTGACTTTGGTACCGAATACTGAAGATTCCACCGTCACACTATTCAAACTGACAAAAGCTACGGTATTTAATAATCCGGATTATATTCCGAATGTTACCTGGAAGCCTTATGGCATGCTGATTCCTGAAGAACGTCGAGCCGTTGATTTATTGGGGCGTTCGATCCCTTATGCTCAACTTTCCGATGCAATCTATGATTTTGATAATGTAGTTGTCGACAATTGGGAATTGATCGAGCATATCAGCAAAAGCTCTGGCATGCAGGCTGGCGTTTACAATAATGTTGAAACCAGTGAATTGGTGTTGGCATTTCGTGGCACTGAAGCCTGTGATTTTCCCTGCTCCTTCAGTGAAACAAAAGCTTATTTACTGGATGTAGCAACCGATGCCGCTTTAACAGCTGGCTTTGTTGATAATCAATTCAAACATGCATTTAATTTTGCCCAAGAAATGGTCAATAAATATCCCGGGCGTAAAATCACCGTGACAGGGCATTCATTGGGTGGTGGGTTAGCGCAGGCAGTCGGTTCAGTATTGGGATTAGAGACTTTCGCTTTTAATTCTTCCCCGGTTCCTGATGATTATTTTGATAACTATCCGATCACCTTAACCACCGAGCAACTCGAGGAATTAATCTATGTTATCGGCGATATTCACGATCCGGTTTCCAACACTGACGAAACCGGCAAGTTTTATTTAAATGCCGATCATGTAACCTCTATGATTCAGTTTGATTTTGATTCAAAAGAAATCATGCCTGACCAGTCACTAAAACTGGATGAGCTCAGATTTAACCGGCACAGTATTACCAAGTTTTTTAATAATGCAGCGAGTCTTATGCAGATTTACCGGGAAGGTTGGTAATTTCTGGCAGCAAATGGCTCCCTCGTTCGCTAAGCTGTGCAAACCATCAGGATTTCATGTGTGGTTCCTCATCTACCGCAGATTAAATACACATAGATCTGCCATCACTGCCTAGCTTGCAATCCAAGCCTTCGCAGAAAGATGACCGCAATTCTAGTAAGAATCAAAATTTAGGCTTTTAATAACTAGCCAACAAGCGCTCTAAAAGGTATGATTCGCTCTATAAGTTGTTTCAATGGAGGTGTGGCCGAGCGGTTTAAGGCAGCAGTCTTGAAAACTGCCGTAGGGGTGACTCTACCGTGAGTTCGAATCTCACCGCCTCCGCCAAATGCATAAAGATGCATAATATAATCAATAAGTTACCAGATATTATTTGACTTTCCCCACGCAAAATACCACAACAAATATTCTGTTCGTTAAGTGGCATTCCCGCCTACTAGTAATTAGCTCGAACAATCCTAAACCCGCCTGCAAGATAATCAAGTCTCGTCGTAAGTGCGGATCCGGATGCGACCTGGCTAAAGAAAAGCAAGAAGTCGCAATTTGGCTACCGCAGTTACCTGGTAGTAGATGCACAAGACGGCTATGTGCGGGGGATTCACACCGCCCCTGCCAACCAGAGCGAAAGATGCATTGCGCGCACAAGAACAAACCGCTCTCGGCACGCCAGAAGCTGGCGAATCAATTGATCAGCAAAAAACGCTACATTGTCGAACAGTGTTTCGGCACAATCAAACGCTTATTCAGAATGGGACGCGCCAGCTACTTCGGTACGGTAAAAGTCAACGCCCAAGTCATACTGAAAAGTATCTGCATGAATCTGAAAAAAGCAGCCAACAAAATCTTCGTAGATCAACCATTAAGGGGAGCAATCCGTCCAAATGTTACGTAAGGGGGGAAAACTCCCCTAAAAAAGGAGAAAAACTTCACTTTCTACCAAAATGACGTGCAATCAGCGTCATTTGGAAATTTTTCTCTGTCACTACAGCTAAATTCTCGCGGTTGTGCAGAGGTCTTTTATATGTGTCTGGATTCCAGAGTGCCTCTTTCAACAGCTCATTTTGCATCTGGCTTTCCGCATACATCCGCTTTAACCGTTTGTTTTCCTCAGCCATCGCTTTCATTTCAGATAGTAAGGCAGCATCCATCCCACCATACTTGCTGCGCCATTTATAAAAACTTGCATTACTCATTCCATACTCTCGGCATAAATCAGCTACAGAAATTCCTCCTTCTGCTTGCTTCAATATCTGCAGGATCTGGCTTTCCGTAAATCACTGCCTCTTCATCAGTAAAATTCCTCTTCGTCTAGGATAGAAAATTCTACTGCTTTGCTCTTATAATTTTGGGGGGATTACCGTAAGCCTCTAACCCTTCCACATTAACACCCTGATACATCATCGCTATCCTCAAGCCTTTTACAAGGAGGAACGATGTCATCATCAGAAGCACGACGAATTCATATCGAAGCATGGCAAACCAG
>JAGOKN010000060.1 GCA_017994575.1 Nitrosomonas sp. | reverse complement strand
GCCGACACCCTCGATAAACTCCCCACCTGGCCTAACAGCCGGATCGATGAATTGCTGCCGTTCGCACCAGAGGCTATTGAAGCATTGTTGAAGGAATGTGGGTAGGTGGTGGGGTTGGAGGGATACTATATACGCCTATCATTGCTAGGACTAAGTGAATTTTGCAGGGGCGACTCAATATTGCTCGCGGAACACTTGGCGTTCCGTTCGCTGCCGCACAGGCAGCTTAGAAATGACTGCGCGAAACAGACAATCCCGCCTACCAGTTCGCTGCCGCACAGGCAGCTTAGAAAGCTTGCGGATCTGCCGCAGCAGCGGGTGCATTGTTCGCTGCCGCACAGGCAGCTTAGAAAATCAATTGATTGCTGGGCTGCGCGTTTCTCCGGTTCGCTGCCGCACAGGCAGCTTAGAAAAACTTAAAACCTTGCTCCAGTTGGTCTCGCTGGTTCGCTGCCGCACAGGCAGCTTAGAAAAATATCAAATTAATAGAAATATTTTGAATATCGTTCGCTGCCGCACAGGCAGCTTAGAAATGTCGCCGCGCGGCTGGATGAGCGTTGGCGGCGTTCGCTGCCGCACAGGCAGCTTAGAAATTAATCGTATTTGTTCTAAAGCGTTTTCTGCGGTTCGCTGCCGCACAGGCAGCTTAGAAAAAGTCAGAAGCGCAATAGGCATCCCGAGCCAAGTTCGCTGCCGCACAGGCAGCTTAGAAAGCGCAAATCGATTTGAAACTGGAAGGAGTTTAGTTCGCTGCCGCACAGGCAGCTTAGAAATAATGATTTCGATTGGCATCACATAGCAGTTGGTTCGCTGCCGCACAGGCAGCTTAGAAAATCGCGTCAGCCTGTTGAGAGTTGATGGCACAGTTCGCTGCCGCACAGGCAGCTTAGAAAACTTGATCTGTCATTGACGTACTGCGTGTGATGTTCGCTGCCGCACAGGCAGCTTAGAAATGTTCCATGCCCATACCGCCGCTGCCAACCTTGTTCGCTGCCGCACAGGCAGCTTAGAAAATAGCACGCGGCGCGTGCAAATCGGATCATCAGTTCGCTGCCGCACAGGCAGCTTAGAAAACGCCTGCAGACCCCGAGGTCGCCGTGGAAACGTTCGCTGCCGCACAGGCAGCTTAGAAAAACTGATGGACATCACACAAACAAATGACAGCGTTCGCTGCCGCACAGGCAGCTTAGAAAAAAGAATTCATCATCAATGCGCTGTTCGCCGGGTTCGCTGCCGCACAGGCAGCTTAGAAATCCGGACTCCACAGCTTGTCGCCTTTATCGGCGTTCGCTGCCGCACAGGCAGCTTAGAAAAAATGATTTCGATTGGCATCACATAGCAGTTGGTTCGCTGCCGCACAGGCAGCTTAGAAATGTCATGAGATTCGGATAGCAATGGCCACTTGGTTCGCTGCCGCACAGGCAGCTTAGAAATGCGGTAGGGTCGAGTGCGGCTTCAGATCCGCGTTCGCTGCCGCACAGGCAGCTTAGAAAAACAGTATTGACATTATCCTGCGGGCGTGATGGTTCGCTGCCGCACAGGCAGCTTAGAAATAATTACCGTTCTGTTATAGGCGTTTATGCTAGTTCGCTGCCGCACAGGCAGCTTAGAAATTTAGTGTCTAGCACAATAACGACAGGCTGCGGTTCGCTGCCGCACAGGCAGCTTAGAAATGCGCAAGAAAGAGTGACAGAAGAACTTAACAGTTCGCTGCCGCACAGGCAGCTTAGAAAACATTCCGGCACAAATCCTCATCATTGCCACCGTTCGCTGCCGCACAGGCAGCTTAGAAACTTTAAAACCGGTGTCAGGCTGGATAATCGGAGGTTCGCTGCCGCACAGGCAGCTTAGAAATATCGATATAGACGCGGATTTACCGAAGTATCGTTCGCTGCCGCACAGGCAGCTTAGAAATGAACGGCTGGAACGACTATTTGCGCTGGTTTGTTCGCTGCCGCACAGGCAGCTTAGAAAATGTTACGCGCGGCAAAGCGCCCTAGCCGATGGTTCGCTGCCGCACAGGCAGCTTAGAAAACTGCCGCCGCCATCATCTTGTACAGGCTTGCGTTCGCTGCCGCACAGGCAGCTTAGAAACACATCAGCGGCGACCGGCGTCATCATGTCGCGTTCGCTGCCGCACAGGCAGCTTAGAAAGCCCGGAACAGTTATCCATTGCTTGATTTGTTTGTTTGTTCGTTCGCTGCCAAATGCGGCGGCATTTTTCTGTTCCATACGCTTAAGTGAGGTTATCGGCATAAATGACTTGTGGCAAATTTGTGTCATTTTTGTGCCACAATCGAGGCCTTTGAAGACCAATCGAGACTAATGGGGGATTTGTGAGACTGGAACTAAGACCCTGTTTTATATGGGTCTTAGTTGGTCTTGAGTGGTCTGGATTAGACCGCTTATTGGTGGAGGCGGCGGGAATCGAACCCGCGTCCGCAAGCCCTCTACAGACAGTTCTACATACTTAGCCATATTATTTGATTTGACCTGGCAACCGCCAACTGGCAGGCTGATGACAGGCGAGTCACCTTGCGTTTAACGTTCTATAAAGTGACCCTATAAAACGCGATCCTCGTTAGTGACTCTGCTGTCTGTTGCCAGACCCGGCGTTGAGGCCCACCGGTGCAGAGGCTAGCCGAATTAAGCGGCTAAAGCGTAGTTTTCGTCGTTTGCGACTATTTTTTTTCAGATGGATTTACGAGGTGACTGATCCTCGGTATGCCCTGCACTGCTTTGCAACCCACGTCGAAACCAGATCGCCCCCTGGTGTTCGTTATGTACTCCATAGGATAGTGATGAAAGTAAAAAATTCAAGTCCTATGAGCAAGATATTCTAACAGAATTAAGGAATGCCATCTTTATAGATAAGCGAGCAATTCTTTGGGGTGATCAATCAGATGTTTAGCCCCCCACGTTTCAGGGGGATGTTCATTACCCAAATAACCATAACGAGCAACGATGGGCTGCATACCGGCTGCCAAGCTGGCTTGAACATCGCGAATATCATCTCCCAGATAAATGCAGTTGGTAGGAGAAATGGCTATTTTGCTGCTGGCGATCAATAGTGGCTCAGGATGTGGTTTAGTGTAAGCAGTTTCATCACCGCAAATAACACAAGCAACCCGCTGAGCCAAGCCGAGCATTTGAATCAGAGGGTGTGCGAAGCGCGCGGGTTTATTGGTGACTATGCCCCAAGGCAGATCGCGCAACTCAAGTTGATTCAGCAATTCGTCAACGCCTGGAAATAGGCAAGTGTCATGGCAAAGACGCTCGGTATAGAAATCAAGAAACTCATCACGCATGGATTCATAGTCATTGTCACCCGGTTTAATGTTAAAACCGAGTCCCAACAATCCGCGTGAACCGGCTGATGCCTGATGACGGATTTGCGCGATAGGCAATTCCGGCAGACCACGTGCGATGCGCTGTCGGTTCAAAGCGTGACCAAGATCGGGGGCGGTATCAGCCAGCGTTCCATCAAAATCGAAAAGCACTGCTTTAATCATGCTGCATTTGTTAAATGAGTAAAGTAAGTTATTGGTTTACAGGAATCAGTCGATAGCGATTGAGTTAACTGCGGTAGGCCATGATGTAATTAACATCAGAATCATCTTCCAGTGCATACACCTTAGTAATTGGATTGTAGGTCATGCCAATCAATTTTTCATCCGTAAGTCCTGCATTACGCGCCATACGCGCCAGTTCGGACGGTTTGATGAATTTCGAATATTCATGCGTACCGCGTGGCAACATTTTTAATACATATTCGGCGCCAATAATGGCAAATAAGTATGCTTTGGGATTGCGGTTGATGGTTGAGAAAAAAACCCAGCCATTCGGTTTGGCTAATTGCGTGCATGAGCGAATAACGCTCATGGGGTCTGGCACATGTTCGAGCATTTCCATGCAGGTGACGACGTCATAGTGCTGTGGTTGCTCATTAGCTAAGGATTCCACGGTGATCTTGCGATAATCGACCTGATGCCCGCTTTCCAGTAAATGAAGCTTGGCTACTCTGAGTGCTTTATCGCTCAGATCGATGCCGGTCACTTGAGCACCTCTGGAGGCCATGCTTTCAGATAAAATCCCACCACCACACCCGACATCCAACACAGCTTTTCCTTCCAGCCCTCCAACCAGTTCATCGATGTAATTCAGACGCAGTGGATTAATTTCATGCAGCGGTTTGAATTCACTATTGGGATCCCACCAACGGTGCGCAAGCTGACTGAATTTCTCAAGCTCCATTGGATCAGCGTTAATGCCATCATTTTCCATGTGCGTTCCTTTGTACTGATTATTTTGATGTTGTGGCGATACGTTCTTGCCAGAAAGCAGTTCGGTATTGCAACTCAAATTTATTGAGGGTCGTTAATTCTTTATCCTGCAGCAGCATTCTACCATTTACCCACACATGACTCACCTGTTCACGGCTTGCTGTGTAGATCAAATGGGAAACGGGATCATAGCAGGGAGCCAGATTGAGGTCAGAAAAATCGACTGCCGTGATGTCGGCAGCTTTCCCAACTGTCAGTGAGCCGGTGATTTCCCCCAATCCCAAAGCATTGGCTCCATTCAGGGTTGCCATTCTTAGGGCTTGATGCGCCGGAAGAGCATCGGCTTTGCCAGCGACCGCTTTTGCCAGCAATGCTGCTTGTCGCATTTCTTCAAACATATCAAGACGATTATTGCTGGCAGCGCCATCCGTACCAAGACCGACATTAATGCCTTGCTCCAAAAGCAAAGCAATAGGCGCAAAGCCGCTGGCGAGCTTCATATTGGATGAAGGGCAATGAACAACATGACAGCCATATTGATGTACAAGCTTAATTTCGTGCTCGGTCAAGTGCACCATGTGGACCGCGATCAGATTGGGGCCAAGCAATCCTAATTGCAACATGCGTTCAATGGGACGCACGCCATGAGATTCCAGATTAATACGGATTTCATCGCGTGTTTCATGCAAATGCGTGTGGATTGGCGTATTGAGTTGTTCTGCATAAGTCAGAAGATTGATAAATGTTTGGTCACTGACGGTATAAGGGGCATGTGGTGCAAAGCAGAAGGAAAGTAGTGGATGCTGATGATATTTGTCGCGCAATTCCAGTCCCTTAGCCAGATAGTCATCGGCATCACCAGCATAGTTTGTTGGAAAATCGATCACGATCATTCCAATGGTAGCGCGCATACCTGAAAGGATAGCCGCTTCGGCGCTCGACTCCGGAAAAAAGTACATATCATTGAAGCACGTTGTACCTCCTTTAATCATTTCTGCGCAAGCCAACTGAGTGCCATCCAGTACAAATTGAGCATCAACATGTTGATGCTCAATGGGCCAAATGTGTTGATTGAGCCATTCCATCAACGGCAGATCATCAGCAAATCCACGCATGAGCGTCATGGCTGCATGCGTGTGCAGATTGACCAATCCCGGAATCAGCGCATGATCATTCAGTGATATGGTTTCGTGAGGGCTATACCGATATTTGGCTTCTGATAGCGGCAAAATGGCTTGGATGATGCCATTGTCAATAGCGATGGCGTGCTGACTCAATACAGCCTCAGTCGGTTCGACGGGAATAATCCATTTCGCCTCGATTAAGGTATCAATTTCAATCTGATGGTTCATAAGCTATTGAAACAAAAAAGCCCTACTATCAGAGCAGGGCTTTTTATGAAGAATAATAAGGAAACGGCTTATCTTGTGCCGACTACCTCAATGTCAACACGGCGATCAGGTGCAAGGCATTCTTTTAACGCTTTGCCATTACGAAAACCATGACACGTTTCGCCTGTTACTGGATTCGCTTCACCCTTGCCTGTTGCAACTATACGGTTTGAATCAATACCTCTCGAAACTAAGTGTGACTTGACTGCTTCTGCGCGTCGATGTGAGAGTTTATGATTGTAACTGTCAGAGCCAATTCGATCTGCATGGCCTTCAACATGAATGCGGTCATAATTGACTCCTTTCAATCCATTTGCGAATTCATCTAATGCTTGAACTCCATGTCCACCTTGTTTCAATTTGGCACTGTCAAAATCGAATAATGCATCTGCAGAGAAAGTGACTTTTTCAGGTGCTTTAGGTGCTGGTACTGGTGCTGGCGGCGCTGCTGCAACTTCTGGTTTCTTGGCAAGATCTGGCTCACATTCTGGAATTGCCATCGCCGGCGTCCAGTAACCGGTATGCCAACACAGGCCTGTTGTATTTCTTACGACCACGCCACGATCATCGACACTGTATGCTTCAGGTTTTTTTACAATGGGATCTTTATCACTCGTTCCTTGTGCCAACACAGCACCAGAAAACATTGCTGGTATAAGAATCATTCCAATAAGAGTATTTTTGGCTAACATTATCTTCATGCTGTTGTCCTTTTAATGAAAACTACGGTTCTAAAATTTCTATTATATGTATTAATACTACATCACCACATTCTAAATGTTTAACTTATTCTACTACTTCAAATCTACAAGCGTTCGATTATCAGGTTGTTTATATCTTTTAATCTACCCAATGTGTTGTTTAATTGCAACAAATTTTTGACATTTTATTATATAAAGTGAATGCTGAGTACATATTAAAGATAATTGATCAGAATTGGCTTTATTTGATAGCTTTGGAAGATTGCCAAGACTTAGTGCATCTTATCGAAACAAATCAAATCCGGACGAAATTGATGAAATAATAATAGCCCGAACGTATACTGTTCGATTGGATCATTTAGTTTCACGACTTTCAACTGGG
The DNA here is from genome assembly GCA_017994575.1 of Nitrosomonas sp. Lineage (GTDB taxonomy): Bacteria > Pseudomonadota > Gammaproteobacteria > Burkholderiales > Nitrosomonadaceae > Nitrosomonas. Next base: position 10,503 of record JAGOKN010000060.1, on the reverse strand, counting down.
TTGTAAAAAATCACGACGCACGCGCACTCACCTACTGCATATACTGTACTACGAAACTTTCAGCTTCTGGGGTGTTATAAACGATGACGAATGGAACGGCAACGATAACTTTGTCAGCACACAACTTGTGTCGCCATTATGGTTCTCATATTGCTGTCAATGGCGTTCATCTTGAGTTAAAACGTGGTGAAGTGCTGGGATTGCTGGGACCCAATGGAGCTGGCAAAACAACAACTATGCGCATGTTAACGGGAAATCTGGCACCCAGTGCGGGTCACATCAAGATTTGTGGAATTGATTTATTAGAAAAACCGCAAGAAGCCAAGACTCATTTGGGTTTTTTACCAGAAATCCCACCGCTTTATCAGGAGATGACCATCGATGAATATCTGCTTTTTGCTGCAAAGTTGCATCGCGTCGATCAATCGATGATATCTGCCGCATTGAATCTTGCTAAACAGCGCTGCGGGTTGGAAGACCGCAGCAAGTACCTGATTAGTACGCTATCAAAAGGGTTTCAGCAACGCGTAGGTATCGCTCAAGCCATTATTCATAATCCAGATGTCATTATTCTTGATGAACCAACGGTGGGCCTGGATCCTAATCAGATACGCGAAATTCGCAGTCTGATTCGTGAACTGGGAACTGTCAGCAGCGTGATTCTCTCAACGCATATTCTGCCGGAAGTGGAAGCTGTTTGTGATCGAGTGCAAATCATGCACAAGGGTGGTCTGGTATTTGATGAAACCCTGACTGGACTGCAGCAGCAAGGCATTCAACTGGAAGCGGCATTCACACAACTTACGCACAGTGATGAATAAACAGGTTTTTTGAAATGATCACAACCATTATCCGCAAAGAATTGAGTATGCTATTCAACTCCCCATTAGCCTGGATATTGCTGGCTTTGATACAGTTCGTGCTGGTATGGGCCTTTCTGGGCCGGCTCGATGCTTTTCTGGAATTGCAACCGCAATTATTGCAAATCGCCAATCCACCAGGAATTACCGAGATCATCATCGTACCGGTATTTGCAATGGCGGCTATCCTATTGTTGATGATTACGCCCATTTTATCCATGCGCTTTTTAGCTGAAGAGCGGCGCAATCACACATTGACATTACTCATTTCAGCGCCTATTTCCATGACCGACATTGTCATGGGCAAATTTCTAGGACTCATGATTTTCTTTTGCGTTGTCATTGCGCTGATCGTTGCGCTCTGTTTAACATTACTCATGGGCGGAGCGCTCGACTTTGGCTTGTTGCTTAGCAATACGCTTGGATTATTTCTAGTTGCCGCCAGTTTCTCAGCGCTAGGCCTATATATTTCCAGTTTGACGGCACAACCGGTGATTGCCGCAGTGGGCGCGCTTGGCGTGTTATTAGGTTTGTGGGTGATTGATCTGGCCTCGGGAGAATCTCATGAATGGCTTCGACATATTTCGTTGTTGAAGCATTTTGAGCGGTTCAATCAGGGTTTGCTCGATACATTCAGCATCGCCTATTTCGTCTTATTCGTGGCGACATTCCTGATACTGACAATTCGCCGTCTGGATGGGGAACGGTTACATGGATAATTTATTTTCTCCCAGTGCATGGCTATGATTGCTTCAAATAAAAAAAGACAATATTTCCTGTTACATAACAGCTTGTTTGTCATGTTGCTATTGCTGCTGATCATCTTGCTGGGCTATCTGGCGGCGCAAATTCGCTGGCAATGGGATGTCAGTCAGAATGCGCGTAACAGCCTGAGCGAAGCAAGTTTGGAAATAGTACAAAACTTGCCAGGTCCTGTGCAAATAACTGCGTATGCCACTGAGCAACACACTCAATTGGGTGATATTCGTAAGATTATTACTGATTTTATAACGTTGTATCAGCGCGTGAAGCCGGACATATCACTAACATTCATTGATCCGACCGAGCAACCCAAATTGGCTCAGGATGCGGGTGTCCATGTGAATGGTGAAATGGTGATCACCTATGATCAAAAGCGTGAACATCTGACGACCATCAATGAACAAGCCTTTTCCAATGCATTACTGCGACTTGCGCGCGCCGAAGAAAAATTGGTGATCGCACTGAGCGGTCATGGAGAGCGAAGATTGGATGGAAATGCTAACTATGATTTAGGGGAATTTGGTAAGCAATTACATACAAACGGTTTCTATAGCCGATCGTTGAATCTGGCGACTGAGCCAGATATTCCCCTCAATGCAAGCATATTGATGATTGCATCTCCACAAGTTGATTTGCTCGACGGAGAAGTGGATAAATTATTAGATTATATTGATCAAGGAGGAAATTTATTATGGCTGGTCGATCAGGAATCGTTACGTGGGTTACTGCCACTAACCGAAAAACTGCAATTGACGCTGACACCGGGCGTAGTTGTTGATCCACAGGCAGAGCAATTAAAAGCGCCAATCACATTTGCACTGGGTGCAAACTATGGACAGCATGTCATTACCCATAATTTCGACTATATTACGGTATTTCCATTCGCTCGCCAGATAACAATTAATGAAAATGCCGAGTGGAGCAGTGTCTCGCTGGTCGAAGTTGCTCAGCAGGGTTGGGTTGAAACGGGCAATCTGAATGATGAAATTGTTTTTGATCAAGCAACTGACATTGAAGGCCCGATCAGCATTGCTGTCGCATTAACTCGCAATATCCATGATCGCGAACAGCGGATTGTTGTGGTGGGTAGTGGTCATTTTCTTGCGAACACCTATTTGGGAAATGGCAGTAATGTGGATTTTGGTATTAATCTGATAAATTGGCTAACCGGTGACGAAGAACTGATTGTGATTCAACCACGTGCAACTCTCGATAGTAATTTGATACTGAGCGAATCCGAACTAACTTTTATTGTGATGGGATTTCTGATGGTATTGCCTTTACTGTTTTTGCTCAGCGGCATCATGATTTGGTGGCGACGTAAAAGAAGAATATAAATGATGACTTATCACGCACGCCTTAATCTGATAATGGTTACCACCCTTATCATTTTGGTTACTTTTTTATACTTAAGACCGCAATCCCAACCTCATGAGGAATACTCAGTTTCACCCGGTACGATGCGCAGCGCCCAAAATATTCGAATCGTAAGACAGGAAAAGGAAATTGTGCTCAAACATTTGGATAGTGGCTGGCACATCATCAAACCAGTATATGCACTCGCTGATGAAAGTAAGATACTGGAAATTATGAATATCTTGTCCGCTACTAGCCGCCAACGCTTTCCACTGGCGGATTTGGAACGCTTTAGTTTGGAGCGGCCCAATATACAGTTATACATCGATAATGAATACTTCGGTTTTGGTGGATTTGCCCCCACTGCCAATCAGCAATATTTGGCAACGGGCGAATACGTCTATTTGATTTCACCGCGCCATGCCATTACGTTGCCATTAGAAGCCAGTGATATATTGAATCCAATGTTGCTGGCGCCTAATGAAACGCCGGTTAAATTCGAGTTAACTGATTTGACGATCGCATTTCAGAATGGAAAATGGGACAGCGTGACACAAAATGCCGAACAGTTACCAAAAGAAGATGTGATAAAACGTTGGATTCAATTATGGCAAACGACCTATGCAAAGAAATTAACCCTCAAACAAGCATTCGGAGAAGATTTTACTGAAATAGGCCATATTAAAATTAGTCTACAAAATGGGCAAGAAATCAGCTTTAAGGTATTACAAAACGAGACAGAAGTAGTCATTTTGCGCATCAATGAAGGAATCAGTTATCACATTTCTATTGATGCAGGGCGGCAATTGCTTGATCCCAATGCAATTCCTTCCAACCAAATAATGTCTGGAAATTGATGCCGGAACTGCCAGAAGTTGAAACGACCCGACGTGGTATCGCTCCTCATTTAGTCGGTCAATCCATTGCCAGTGCGATCATTCGTAATGCTCGCTTGCGGTGGCCAATACCTGCTGAGCTATCAGAAATACTGCCAGGTTTGAATATTCAGACAGTGACCCGACGCGCAAAATATCTATTACTTAATTGTGGAACGGGTACATTGATTCTTCATTTGGGAATGTCGGGAAGTCTGCGTATATTGTCAGAAAAACCGACGCACTTGATGGAATCTCCCCAAAAACACGATCATTTTGATCTGATTCTTAATGACAAAACTATTCTCAGATTGAGAGATCCGCGCCGTTTCGGCGCGGTATTATGGCATACCGGAGATTGCTTACTGCACCCTCTTCTGAAGAACCTGGGACCTGAGCCGTTAACTGCAGATTTCAACGCTCAGCAATTATATGAAATAACCAGAGGGCGACGGGTGGCAATTAAAGACATGTTGATGAATAGCCATATGGTTGTTGGTGTAGGTAATATTTATGCCAATGAAGCTTTGTTTCATGCAGGTATTAATCCTCAAAATACTGCCGGCAACATAAGTATTGCACGGTATGAACGACTGGTTTTGGCAGTGAAGCAAACATTACAGCAAGCGATTGAAGCAGGGGGCAGTAGTTTGCGAGATTTTGTGCACAGTGATGGAAATCCCGGTTATTTTCAACAGCAATACTGGGTTTATGGGCGTGGAAATCAGTCCTGTAAAAAATGTAATCATCTGATTAAACAGATCAAGCAAGGCCAACGCTCCAGTTTTTATTGCCCGCATTGTCAGCGTTAGGTGTTGAATAATACGATTAGGGAAACGCTGATTAATTCGGCGAACGAGATGAAGCACGAGGCGCACGGAACGCAGCAACCGAGACATATCAACATGATAGGCGAGGGAGCGAGTACCGCGCAACAAAGTGATTCGCTCGTACAGTCAATTAATCAGCGTTTCCCTAGAAATCAATTTCTAATGTTTAATCAGTTGAGATAATTGTTGTTCTCCTGTTTTATTGATGAATCGATGGCTTCATTAGAAGGTTAATATGAAAATTACATTCATTGGCGGCGGCAATATGGCTTCTGCCCTAATCAGCGGTTTACTTCAGCAAGGCTATACAACGAGTCAATTGCATGTAGTAGAAATTAGCGCGGAAAATCGTGAAAAAATAAGGCGAGAGCTTGGGGTTCCAGCTGTTGCAGATCTTGCGAGTGGAATTGCTGAAAGCGATGTCGTTGTGTTATCCGTCAAGCCACAGCAATTGCATGAATTAGCTCTAAAACTTACACCCTTGCTGAATAATCAATTGATTATATCAATTGCCGCAGGTATCCGTGCAATTGATATCTCTCGCTGGCTAGACGGGTATCAGCGAATAGTACGTGCAATGCCTAATACTCCATCGCTGGTACGCGCGGGGGTTGCCGGTCTTTATGCCGCATCGGATGTCAATGAACAGGATAGAAAAAATGCTGAAGCCATTCTTACAGCAGTTGGCTCTGTATTATGGGTAGATGATGAAGAGATGCTGCATACGGTAACGGCTATTTCGGGTAGTGGACCGGCTTACATTTTTTATTTTATTGAATCCATGCAACAAGCAGGGATAGAATTGGGCTTGACGCCCAAGCAAGCAAGGCAGCTTAGTTTGCAGACATTCGTTGGCGCAAGCAAATTAGCCAGTTTGAGCGACGAAGATGCGGCCACGTTACGCACACGAGTGACTTCGAAGGGCGGCACGACCGAGCAGGCAATTCAAGCTATGGAAAAGAATGATGTTAAGACTAAAATCATGACCGCCATTAATGCGGCCAGCGAGCGTTCAAAAGAAATGAGTAATGAATTTAGTAAACTATGAATCCCGATGGTACTGGCTAGTAATTTTTAATTATTGTTTTTTGGGAAATACTTATGTCCAATCAGATCTTGATCTTTCTTCTTGACACTATCCTAGGGCTGTTGTCTTTGGCGCTGCTATTGCGTTTTTATTTCCAATTACTACGCGTGCCTTATTACAATTCAGTTTCCCAATTTCTTATCGCAGCAACCGATTTTATTGTGCGACCAGCGCGCCGTTTTATACCAGGTTGGGCTGGCATGGATTTGTCGACGCTGATTCTTGCTTGGTTACTGGAGTGTGCGATTATAACCAGTGTCTATTTAGTTCAGGGCTATCCGTTCGGTGATAATTTTGTCGCCGCATCAGGGGTTATGGGATTAATGGGTATCGTTGAAATCATAAAAACGACACTCTATATAATCCTGATAATGATCATCATGCAGGCTGTTTTATCATGGATTAATCCGCACAGTCCATTAACACCGATTCTCGACAGCTTTACTCGTCCGTTTCTAGCAGTATTTCGCAAACGCATACCACCAATAGCCAATGTTGATTTATCACCACTATTTGTACTAATTATTATTCAATTGCTACTCATGGTAGTAGCGGGAATACACATGGAGATTGTTGCAATGCTCCGTTTCGAATGAAGTCGTATGAATTGGTTTCGATATGATGATGCGAATAATTTAATTCTGACTTTGCATATTCAAACAAGTGCAAAAAATACAGAAATTGCTGGATTACATGGCAATGCATTAAAAATAAAGCTAGCAGCTGCACCTATAGAAGGTAAAGCTAATGTCACGCTCTTAAAATTTCTAGCTAAGCATTTTGATGTGGCCATTAATCAAGTCATACTAAAGCAAGGTAACAAGTCACGCCATAAAATAGTCATCATTCAACAACCTAGCTGTGGCCCAGATGTGCTATTGAAGATGGGCAAATAGTTGTCAATAAATGTTGACAATTCATATATTCAGCGATTGTTTTTTCATTTGATTCTGTGCAACGTTTACAATCTTAAGGAGAATCATGGAATTGATTTTGTGGCGGCACGCCGAAGCTGAAGATGGTGTTCCTGATGCTGCACGGGAATTAACCAAGAAGGGATTAGATCAAGCAAAGCGCATGTCAGCTTGGCTTAAATTACGATTACCAGAAAAAACACTGATAATAGCCAGCCCGACTCGACGAACTCAGCAAACAGCAATGGCATTAACATCTGATTTTTCTACCAGAAAAGAAGTAGCGCCCGGCGCAAGTGTAAACAGTATTTTGACTGCAGTTAATTGGCCTAATGAGCGAGGCGCTGTCGTCGTCGTAGGACATCAACCTACATTAGGTGAGGTTGCCAGTTGTTTAATTCCCATTCTTCCGCCAGGATTCAGTGTTAAAAAAGGTTCCATATGGTGGATCAGATATCAACCAGAAGAAAATCTCCTTGAGCCGGTGCTTCATGCAGTTATCTACCCTGAGATGCTATAAGTGATCGAGTTTAGATTATTAAAACTGAAAATATATTGAATGATATGTCTCGATTAATTTTATTCAATAAACCATATGGAGTAATTTGCCAGTTCTCACACGTCAATGGTCATCGATCCTTAAAAGATTTTATCCCGTTATCTGATTTCTATCCGGCAGGTCGATTAGATGCTGATAGTGAAGGTTTAGTTTTACTAACCAATAATGGAAAATTACAAAATAAGATTAGCGATCCAAAATTTAAGTTACCCAAAACTTATTGGGTTCAGGTTGAAGGTGAGCCCGATGATACTGCACTAAATAAACTATGTCGGGGCGTTGTTCTGAGAGATTTTAAGACGCAGCCTGCCGATGCCCATCTAATCGATGAACCTAGCAATCTTTGGGCGCGATCACCGCCTATTCGTATTCGTAAAAGTATTGCTACCGCATGGATATCCCTGACTATTCAAGAAGGAAAAAACCGACAGATAAGGCGAATGACTGCAGCGGTATCATTTCCGACATTGCGACTCATTCGCTATGCGATTGGTCAGTATACCTTGCATAATCTTGCTCCTGGAGAATGGCGTGTAGTCAATGCAATAAGTGATTGATACATGATTTATGCAATTTACTTATAAAGATACTCATAAAAAATAACTATTTTACTGGTTAGATAATTGATACAGATTAATATTTCCATTCTATAAAATGTTAATATAGAATTCTGATGTTAACAAATGATAGAAAATAAGTGTTTGATTTACAGTAAGTGAACGGTAGCTTTAAAATATTAATGTAGCAATTGAATTTCGAGATCAGGAGTTTGTCTACATTTATTCAAGTAAACCTATATACGGTAGGTTTTTAAAAGGATGGTAACTATATGATTTATGATTTACTAAATTTAATTTCTGGTGTAGTTGATATGCCATGGTGGGGGTATGTCATTGTTACCCTAGTTTTCACTCATATTACAATTGCCGCTATTACAATTTATCTCCATCGTCACTCTGCGCATAGAGCGTTAGAATTACATGCGATACCTAGTCATTTCTTTCGCCTCTGGCTATGGCTGACTACAGGGATGGTTACAAAACAATGGACCGCAGTACATCGCAAGCATCATGCGAAATGTGAAACAAAAGATGATCCGCATAGCCCGGTTGTTTTAGGTATCAGTAAAGTTTTAAAAGAAGGTTCCGAGCTTTATAGAGCTGAGGCAAAAAATGAGGAAACTTTAAAAAGATATGGCTATGGGACGCCTGATGATTGGATAGAACGTAATGTTTATACCAAACATAGTGCAAAAGGTGTTGCATTAATGTTGATTATTAATGTTATTTTATTTGGTCCTATTGGGATTACTATATGGGCAGTACAAATGATGTGGGCGCCTGTTTTTGCAGCGGGTATTATCAACGGCGTTGGACATTTCTGGGGATATCGCAATTTCCAAGCTGAAGATGCTAGTCGCAATATCTTGCCTTGGGGTATCCTGATCGGTGGTGAAGAATTGCATAACAATCATCATGCCTATGCGACATCAGCACGATTATCAAACAAATGGTACGAGTTTGATATTGGCTGGATGTATATACGGATTCTAGAAATGATGGGACTTGCAAAAGTCAAGAAAACAGCTCCAAAACTAAGGATTGATACGGGAAAAACTCAATGTGACTTAGATACATTGCAAGCTGTAATTTCTCATCGCTATGAAGTGCTTGCCAAATATACAAAATCATTGAAAGCAACTTTTGCGAATGAAATAATTCATTTAAAAGAAGCAACAGTGCAATATGGTGTTGATAGCTCAACTTTGAAACGTTGGATATTGGCCGACTCAAGAACTTTGCAAGAACATGAGCGTGAGAAGCTCAGTCAAGTGTTGAGTAATGCTAAAACGCTCGATAAAGTTTATACAATGCGAGAGGAATTGGCTGAAATTTGGCAACGTTCTACCGCATCAACAGATGAGCTAGTCAAGCAATTAGAAGATTGGTGTCGACGCGCGGAAGAAAGCGGCATTGAAGTGCTAAGAACTTTTTCTCAAAGACTACGATGCTATGCATAGCGGCTTTTAAGAGAAGGATATAACCAATAAAAAACCCGCTTAAGCGGGTTTTTTATTGGTTTCTGATTACTGAAAAACTCAGTTGATATTTATTTTAGCTTCGTTTCTTTATAAGCAACATGCTTCCGTACTACAGGATCATATTTCATTAATTCCATTTTTTCTGGTTTCGCACGTTTGTTTTTAGTAGTCGTATAAAAATGACCTGTTCCTGCTGAAGATTCAAGCTTTACTTTTTCACGCATTGTAATGGCTCCTTAATCTACTGAATTATTCTTTAAATACTTTTGCCTTGTGAACGCATTTTAGCTAGCACCGAATCAATGCCATTTTTATCTATTGTGCGTAAAGCCGCATTAGATAACCGCAAGCTGATCCACCGATTTTCACTTTCTACCCAGAATCTACGATTTTGTAGATTAGGAAGAAAACGTCTTTTGGTTTTGTTATTTGCGTGAGAAACGTTATTTCCTGACATTGGTTTCTTGCCAGTTACTTCACATACACGTGCCATAGTAGCGCACTCCAGAATTCTTAAAAGAGGTATTATATCCTGATTTATCAGGTTTACTCAAATGTAACTGTTTAAATATTTACCTCTCAAGAGAAAAAGTTTTTCTAAAACAATGCACATAAACAAATTCAATCCTTTTTACCAAATAAGCCTTTTGGACAATTGCAGCAAAAACAAATTATTCGTATTTAAATCGCAGCAGCTCATTCAGTTAGACGCACCAACATCAAGTATGACTTGTTAATTTGAATGAAAAAACAACGGATACGCATTAGCTTGCATTAATCATAAAACTCACACAACTGTCTACACTAATTCTAAAATCTTCAATGCTATCAAAATAATAGAAAGATTATCAAGATTCCACTTTATTGTTCACATGTATCTGGGCAAAAGTGAGATCACAAAATAAGGAACACTACTTAAAAATCCGGATCGTTCTAGAAATCGTCATTAGATAGTTTTTACTCAAAATTATTATCTTATCTGTTTCAAGAACGGCTTGAAGTTCTTCAGTTAGACTATATCAATCTGGTTTCAATCTGAAATCGAATTTTTATTAGCATGCTTCATGTAATACGTGCGATCTGCTGGTAATTCCCCCAAAAATTAGAGGAGCAAAGCAGTAGAATTTTCTATCGTAGACGAAGAGGAATTTTACTGATGAAAAAGCAGCGATTTACGGAAAGCCAGATCATGCAAATACTGAAGCAAGCTGAAGGAGGA
>JAGOKN010000059.1 GCA_017994575.1 Nitrosomonas sp. | reverse complement strand
GTGGCGTTGGCAAAACAACAACTAGTGCAGCGATTGCCATGGGGCTTGCAAAAAAAGGCCATAAAACGGTTGTGATCGATTTTGATGTGGGATTACGTAATCTGGATTTGATTTTGGGTTGCGAGCGCCGAGTGGTTTATGATTTTATTAATGTTATCAATGGTGAAGCAAGTATTAATCAAGCTCTGATTCGCGATAAAAATTGTAATCTGCTCTATATTCTGCCAGCTTCTCAAACGCGTGATAAAGACGCGCTGACTCAAGAAGGTGTTGGTAAGGTGCTAGAGGAATTATCCAAAGAATTCGATTACATTGTTTGTGATTCGCCAGCGGGTATCGAGAAAGGTGCAAACCTGGCGCTATATTTTGCAGACGACGCTTTTGTCGTTACCAATCCTGAAATTTCTTCGGTTAGGGATTCTGATCGCATGCTAGGCATTTTGTCTAGTAAGTCGCGCCGTGCCGAAAGAAATGAAGAGCCTATCAAGGAATATTTGCTACTCACCCGGTATGATTCGGACAGAGTGAAATCTGGCGAAATGCTGGGCCTCGATGATGTGCAGGAAATTTTATCTCTGGAGCTACTAGGCATCATTCCTGAATCAAAATCTGTCTTGTCTGCATCGAATGCAGGCATACCAGTCATTCTGAATGAAAAGAGCGAAGCAGGACAAGCTTATGCTGACGTCGTTGCAAGGTATTTGGGGGAGAAATTGCCGCATCGATTTATTGATAGTAAACAAGGGTTTCTCAGGAGGCTTTTCGGAGGAAGAAAATGAGTTTACTGGACTATTTCAGATCATCCAAGCCCAAGACTGCATCGGTTGCTAAAGAGAGATTACAAATTCTCGTGGCGCATGAGCGTACTTATCGCAATCAACCCTCCTACTTGCCGCAATTGCAAAGAGAATTGCTGGAGGTCATCCGAAAATATGTGAATGTCGATCAAGATGCAATATCCGTTAATTTTGAGCAGGATGAAAATCAGGAAACGCTGGAGCTCAATATCGTATTACCTGATTATCAGCAAGCTAATAAAGGATTGAATAACTGATTGATTTGCATTGCATTGAGAAGCTTTAGAATTTTATCGATCTGGTTTCAGGGCATCCAATGTAATTTTAATACTTGGATGCTATTTTTCTGCATTTTTCCGTTGATTTCTGGCTGTATCACATTGACTCATCCAACGACAGCGGATAAAGCTGTTAAAACTATTCTTACTGAGCCTGTTGACAGTGCGCAGATTACTCCGGCGGCTGATTTTAATCTGCTAGGAAGGCTTTCTATTCAAAATGGGAATGAGCGCTTTTCTGGTAGTTTTCGCTGGCAGCATTTAATGATCAGTGATGAAATTCTGTTATTCACACCCTTAGGTCAAGCGGTGGCAGAAATAACAAAAGATCAGGAAGGCGTGCGTTTGATTACTGCAAAGCTGGAAGCTTTTTATGCAGATGATATGGAAAGTTTGACGGAAGAAGTTCTGGGATGGCGATTGCCGCTAAGAGGATTGCAGCATTGGATACAAGGTAAACATTCACCATTAACCGCAGCGGAAATGGATTTGGATGATAAAGATCAAGTGGTGGCTATCCGACAAGATGGTTGGAAAATTCAATTCAGCAGTTATGCGCCAGCACAGTCAAACCAAGCACTTCTTCCCAGGATACTGGATTTACTCTATGAAAATCTGAAGATCAAGTTGGTTGTGGATGATTGGAAGGTTGATTAAGTTATTGAATTATATAACTAATAAATATTGATGCTCACATTCCCTGCTCCAGCCAAGCTGAATCTTTTTTTGCACGTCATAGGGCGCAGGCAAGATGGATATCATTTATTGCAAACCGTTTTCCGTTTTTTGGATTTCTCTGATCAATTAACCTTCAGATTACGCACAGATGGGGGCATTAAGCACTGCAACCCCATTGAGGGCGTGCCAGAAGATTCGGATTTGTGTGTGCGAGCTGCCAAACTGCTAAAGCAACATACGAACACGGAGCGCGGTGTCGATATTTTTCTTCAAAAAAAAATTCCAATGGGTGGAGGGTTGGGAGGCGGAAGTTCCGATGCGGCAACTACTTTGTTGGCGCTCAATCATTTATGGGAACTAAATTTGTCCCAGAATCAGCTGCTTGATTTGGGCCTTCAACTGGGTGCCGATGTCCCCATATTTATTTTTGGGCAAAATGCATTTGCTGAAGGAATTGGCGAAAAGCTACAAGCCATTGAACTGCCGCCAGCTTGGTATGTGGTGCTCGTTCCTTCCGTGCAAATATCAACCGCAGAAATTTTTGCAAGTAAAGAATTGACACGCAACACAATACCCATCAAAATACCGCCCTTTTCTGTCTGGCAAGGACATAACGATCTGGAATCGGTCGTTTGTCGAGTATATCCAGAAGTTGCTAGATGTTTAGGGTGGCTAAAGCAATTAGAAAATACTACAATAGCAGCTATGAGTGGTTCGGGTGCTTGCGTATTTGCTGAATTTGCGACGGAGTTGGCAGCACAAACTGTTTTTGAACAAATACCTGAAGATATGAAGGGTTTTGTTGCTAAGGGGCTGAGCAATCACCCGATGCACAAGTTAATAAAAGAATGATTTGGGGAGTCGCCAAGTGGTAAGGCACCGGATTTTGATTCCGGCATTCGTAGGTTCGATCCCTACCTCCCCAGCCAAAATTTTAAGAACCGTTCCTGAAAACGCATAAGATCAAGTAGTAAATCTCACAGTGAGCAAGTCATTTTAACAGGAGAAACCTGTGCTCCTTTTTTCCCAGCTAATTATCCCAAAAATATAACATGTCTTATGACAGTTTGATGGTTTTTACCGGTACCGCCAATCCTAAACTGGCACAGGATGCTGTGAAGCATCTCAACATTCATCTAGGGCGAGCTACTGTTGGTCGTTTTAGCGACGGCGAAATCATGGTGGAAATTCTTGAGAATGTGCGAGGAAAGGATGTGTTTGTATTGCAATCCACTTGTGCGCCGACCAATGATAGCCTCATGGAGATTCTGGTAATGGTCGATGCCTTAAAACGCGCATCCGCTGGTCGTATCACTGCCGCCATTCCCTATTTCGGATATGCGCGCCAAGACCGAAGACCACGATCAGTGCGTGTGCCAATTACTGCTAAAGTGGTTGCCAATATGCTGACAACCGTTGGGATTGATCGATTACTAACCATGGATTTGCACTCAGATCAAATTCAGGGTTTTTTTGATATTCCGGTTGATAATATTTATGGTATGCCGATTTTGTTGGGAGATATCTGGAAACATAATTACCAGAATCTTGTGGTGGTATCACCCGATGTCGGCGGCGTAGTTCGGGCGCGGCACTTGGCCAAGCGTTTGGAATGCGATCTGGCGATTATTGATAAGCGCCGCCCCAAACCCAATGAAGCGAAAGTCATGAATATCATTGGTGAAGTCAAAGATCGCACCTGTGTCATTATCGATGACATGGTGGATACTGCCAACACCTTGTGTGAGGCAGCAAGGGCCTTGAAGCAACATGGCGCAAAATCAGTGCTTGCCTATTCAACCCACGCTGTTTTATCAGGAAATGCCGTTGAGCGCATTCAGAATTCAGCATTAGACAAATTGGTCGTCACAGACACCATCCCTTTGCGGGAAGATGCACTGACTTGTGATCGCATCTGTCAATTAAGTATTGCAAACTTGCTGGCAGAAACCATGCTGCGGATCAGTAACGAAAGCTCATTAAGCTCGCTATTCATGGAATAGTTGAAATTGTTTTTTTAACCGATTTGTTTGGTCGCGAACAAATCACCATTATGGAGTAGTCAACATGAAAATTGAAATTAGCGCCGATAAGCGCACGTTGCAGGGAAAGGGTGCGAGCCGCCGCCTGCGTGGTTCTGGCAAAGTGCCAGCAATCATCTATGGTGGAAATCAAGAAGCACAATCGATTGAGATGGATCACAACAATCTGTTTCATAAACTGAAGCTGGAGGCTTTCCACGCGTCTGTTTTGTCGCTCAGTGTCGGGGGAAAAGTAGAGCAAGTGTTGCTACGCGATATACAAATGCACCCATTTAAACAGCAAGTGCTGCATGTGGATTTTCAAAGAGTGGATCAAAACAAGAAAATACACATGAAAGTACCGCTGCACTTTATCAACGCAGAAATTTCTCCGGGCGTGAAAACTTCTGGCGGTATTGTGACGCACATCTTGACCGAAGTGGATATTGGTTGCTTACCCAAAGACTTGCCTGAATTTATCTCGGTCGATTTGGCTGAATTGACGGCTGGACATACATTGCATTTAAGTGACCTGGTACTGCCTGCGGGAGTGGAGATCGTAGCGCTGGCAAAAGGCGAAAATTCACCCGTTGCCACCATCGTCATTCCTCGCTCTGCTCTTTCTGATGAAGCATCTGCTGAAGGTGCAGAGAAAAAAGCTTGATAAGAAAAAGCTATTGAGCGACCTGGAAAACATGATCAATCTGCTGGGAATGAACAACCAGCAGATTTTGTTTTTTTAAAGACAACTCAATGGACACAACTTGAAATGCGCTATTATCTTGCAAGCATTCCAATATAAATCTGATTGTCTTTTTGCAAAGTTTTATATTATTTCATGAAGCTGATCGTTGGCCTGGGTAATCCAGGAAAAGAATATGTCGGCACACGCCATAATGCAGGTGCTCTATGGGTGCGACGACTGGCCGGGATGCTCCATGTTGTGCTCAAATCAGAAATCCGGTTTCACGGACTGTGCGCACAAGTCAGTCAGAAGGATACTGATATGTGGTTGTTGGAGCCACAGACCTATATGAATGCCAGTGGACGTTCTGTCGCTGCATTGTGTCATTTTTATAAAATTCACGCAGAAGAAATGATTGTTATCCATGATGAACTGGATCTGCTACCAGGAGTGGTCAAGTTAAAAAGAGGCGGCGGCCTAGGCGGGCATAATGGTCTGAAAGATATTGCAGAAAAATTAGGCACTCAGGATTTCTGGCGCCTCAGAATTGGCATCGGCCATCCGGGCGACCGCAATGCGGTGGCTAATTACGTGTTACATCCTCCCAGAAAGGAAGAGGCGCTGCTCATCGATGAAGCCATTGAAAGAAGCCTGGAAGTGTGGCCGCTCATTGCCCAAGGCGCATGTGAAGCTGCCATGCTAAAATTGCATACCAAAAATTAAGTACCCAAGAGAAGTGGTTAGCCTTTAATTTCTAAAAGCTTCTTTCATTGTTGTTTACATAAATTTTTATGAGAGTTAGGTCATGAGTTTGAAATGCGGAATCGTGGGTCTTCCCAATGTTGGTAAATCCACCTTGTTTAATGCACTGACCAAAGCAGGTATCGCGGCAGAAAATTATCCCTTTTGCACGATAGATCCGAATGTCGGCATTGTTGAAGTTCCAGATCCCCGCTTGCAGAAACTCAGCGAAATCGTTAAACCACAGAAAATACAATCGGCGATTGTCGAATTCGTTGATATTGCCGGACTGGTCGCGGGTGCGTCCAAAGGGGAGGGACTCGGTAACAAGTTTCTCGCCAATATCCGCGAAACCGACGGCATCGTCAACATGGTGCGCTGCTTCAGCGATGATAATGTGGTGCACGTCGCAGGTAAAGTCGATCCGATATCGGATATTGAGGTGATCCAAACTGAACTGGCCCTGGCTGATCTCGCCACCGTGGAAAAAACCATTCAGCGCGAATCCAAAGTGGCCAAATCCGGCAACAAAGATGCCATTAAACTTTGTGCGTTACTGGAAATGGTGCAAGCGCATCTTGATCAAGGCAAACCCGCCAGAACACTGGACTTGGATAAGGAACAAAAGCACTTGCTACAACCGCTGTGCTTATTGACCGCCAAACCGGCCATCTACGTCGCCAATGTCGACGATCACGGCTTTGTAAACAATCCGCTGCTAACCCGCGTGCAGGAATATGCTGCCCAGGAAGGTGCGCCGGTCGTCGCGATCTGCGCCGCGCTCGAAGCGGAAATCGCCGAATTATCCGACGAAGACAAGCAAATCTTTTTAGCCGACCTGAATCTGGAAGAACCCGGCCTCAACCGCCTGGTGCGCGCGGGCTATGAACTGCTTGGACTACAAACTTACTTCACCGCCGGTGTCAAAGAAGTCCGCGCCTGGACCATCCATAAAGGCGATACCGCACCACAGGCAGCCGCAGTCATTCATACCGATTTTGAAAAAGGCTTCATCCGCGCTGAAGTCATCAGCTACGACGACTTTGTTACTTACAACGGCGAGCAGGGCGCCAAGGAAGCCGGCAAAATGCGCCTAGAAGGCAAGGAATACATTGTCAAGGACGGCGATGTGATGCACTTCCGTTTTAACGTCTGATTGATATGTCGCAAAAGTATAAGATTTTCGACATATTCAAGACCTCTGCACAACCGCGAGAATTTAGCTGTAGTGACAGAGAAAAATTTCCAAATGACGCTGATTGCACGTCATTTTGGCAGAAAGTGAAGTTTTTCTCCTTTTTTTAGGGGAGTTTCCCCCTTGTGCAACATTTGGACGGATTGCTCCCCTTAATGGTTGATCTACGAAGATTTTGTTGGCGGCTTTTTTCAGATTCATGCAGATGCTTTTGAGCAGGACTTGGGCGTTGACTTTTACCGTACCGAAGTAGTTGGCGCGTCTCATTCTGAATAAGCGTTTGATCGTGCCGTTTTACTTGACCATGTCATCCCTCTTGTATAAACCCCTAAGCTTCGGACGCAACGCTTCCCAGTCAATCAGAGCATCAATCTTCATCAGTATACTATCTCTCTGCAATCGCTCTGCCAATTCCAGTGTTCCAAAACTCATTTGCATCTTTTGCTCCAACTGTCTTTTAATTGTGCCTCTATTTTAGTTGGTTATTACACTGGCAGGGGAGGTTGTGCAGGAGTCTTATCCAAGAAATCTGCTCAATCGGCATTGCATTGTACTGAACATTTTGAAGAAATAGTTTGGCAATAAAACCACTTTATTCCAACTCGTTCGAGAATGCTTGATAGGCTAACAATGATATGATCTAGTCACGAAAAAACAGTTGGAGGCATTATGCGCAATACAGAATCCGAGTCCGGTTTTAATTTCACTTTGATCATGCCTGTGGCATTACTACTGGTGTTACTAGTAGTGCCCTTTTCAATCAATTCTTTTATGCATTTTGTGTCTGGGAAAAGGCCATCCGATCCAGTGATCATGCGTGTACCGATTGATAGCACGGCCATTACCATTCCTTCGCAGATCAAACAATACGAACCGTTTGAGGTTGTTCTCAATCTGGAAACTAAACAGCTTGCCAATTTTCTCAATGACATTGTCGCCAATGCTTCTGAAGGCACTGCGATACAAGGCATTACGGGCGTGATCTCAGCCAGTATGAAAGCTGAAATGGTCGGCACGCATTTTAAAATTGACCAGCAGGGACCTCAGGAACCGTTATCGTCTTATAAAGGAACCTCACAATGGAAATGGCAAGTGACCCCTGAGTCATCGGGAGCACAAGAATTGAAATTTCGATTGCACTTATTGACGCATGATAATGCGCGGCAGTATACGCAACTTCTTGCTTTTGCCGAGGCCAAATTGGCTGTTCAAGGCAATTCATCAGAATGGCTGAATCGGCACTGGCACTGGATTGCCGCTTTGTTGCTGATACCGGTCGCTGTTTTAGGATGGAAGCGGCGTTTTCATCGATAATATATCTGATTTGCAATTAACATTAGCTTTTTAAATCAAGCATGATCCGAATAATGCATCACTTCTTCTGGCAGAATGGCTTGAAAAAAAACGAAAGATCCTTATATCCATTTCTGAAAGAGTACTTTTTTGTAGCTGTAAAAACGCCACATTAGAAGGCTAGTAACGACAGATTGAATGGGGCGTTGAAAGTGGAAACACCATATGCGTTTTGCGTTTTAATCAATAAGGAGAAATCTAAATGGCTATTACACGTTATGAACCATGGGGTCTATTCAGTCAACTGCAAAGAGAATTCGAACGTAGTGTTGCTGAAGGTTCAACGGCTACTGCGGAGTGGGCTCCGGCCGTGGATATTAAAGAAGAATCCGATAGATTCGTGATACATGCGGATATTCCAGGAGTTAAACCGGAAGAGATCGACATCAGCATGGAAGATGGCGTATTGACGATCAAAGGTGAAAAAAAATCAGAAGCCAAAACTGAAAAAGAAGGCTATAAGCGCGTTGAACGCACCTATGGCTCTTTTTATAGGCGTTTTAATCTGCCAGATACTGCCAATGCTGAAGCAATATCGGCTGCCTCGAAACATGGCGTGCTCGAAGTGATTATCCCGAAGCGAGAAGCTGTTCAACCAAAGAAAATCGCTGTAACAGCCGCAGAGTGACGCACTCGACACACTCAACCGGCTTTATTATTAACTATCGCAAGACAAAATGGAGCCTGCGGGCTCCATTTCCATACACATATACTTTTGCCAAGCTTGAGAAAGCATGACAGAATTGCGCCCTTAATTTCTTGAAGCTCTGAATGTATCTTCAATCAATCTGTAGTTTTCTATTAGACTCTTCTAATGCCTCTCATTACTCTGGAAAATGCTTGTTTAGCCTTTGGTCATCATGCCTTGTTGGATCACGCCAATTTACAACTGGATCCAAGTGAACGTGTTGGTTTGATTGGCAGGAATGGCGGTGGCAAATCAAGTTTGCTGCGTGCTTTGGCAAGTGAGATTAAACTGGACGATGGTAAGCTCTGGTGTGCTCCCAATTTAAAACTAGCCTATGTCTCACAAGAACCCATACTGAATCCCACTAGCACGGTTTATCAGGAAGTCTCCAATGGTCTTGGTAATATCAGTCAGATATTATTGGATTATCATGCGATTTCACATGCTTTAAGTGAGCATACAGATAATATGGATGAATTACTCATTCGACTCCAAGATCTGCAGGGCGCACTGGAAACTCAGGATGGTTGGAGTATTCAAGCAAAAATAGAAACTGTTATCGACAAGCTTAACCTGCCTGCAGATACTCTAATCGCGCATCTTTCTGGCGGATTGAAGAAAAGAGTGGCACTGGCACGAGCATTGGTGATATCACCGGATGTTTTGTTACTGGACGAGCCCACCAATCATTTGGATTTTTCCTCGATTGAATGGTTGGAAGGATTGCTGCAGGATTTTGCGGGCAGTGTTCTGTTCATCACCCATGATCGACGTTTTTTGGATAATGTTGCGACCCGAGTTATCGAGCTTGATCGTGGAAATCTGACCACTTTTCCTGGCAAATTTAGCGATTACCAAACCAAGAAAGCAGAAATGCTGGAAGTCGAGGCCGCTCATAACCAAAAATTCGACAAAGTTTTAGCGCAGGAAGAAGTATGGATACGCCAAGGTATTAAGGCTCGGCGCACGCGCAATGAGGGTAGAGTCCGAAAACTGGAAGCGTTGCGCTTGGAGCGTGCGGCAAGACGAGAAAAGGTAGGCAAAGCAAACATCAGTGTAGATACTGGAGAAAGCTCAGGTAAATTAGTTGCAGAATTAGACAGCGTCAGCAAAAGCTATGGCGATAAAGTGATTGTCAAAGATTTTTCATGTCGCATCATGCGCGGCGACCGTGTCGGGCTATTGGGCCCTAATGGTGCAGGAAAATCCACACTATTAAAACTCATTCTGGGTGAATTACAGCCCGATTCCGGTAAAATTCGACAAGGTACCAAGTTGTCGGTCGCCTATTTTGACCAAATGCGCGAGCAGTTAAACGAAGAAATGATTTTGACCGACACGATCAGCCAAGGCTCCGAATTTGTCGAAATCAATGGTAAGCGCAAGCATGTCATCAGCTATCTGGAAGATTTTCTGTTTGCGCCACAACGCGCACGCTCTCCCGTCAAATCACTTTCCGGAGGGGAACGCAATCGTTTGCTGCTGGCACGCTTATTTACCCGCCCTGCAAATGTGCTCGTGCTTGATGAACCCACAAATGATCTTGATATTGAGACACTCGAGCTTCTTGAAGCCTTATTACAGGACTATACCGGCACACTATTTTTGGTTAGTCACGATCGAGAATTTCTTGATAATGTAGTCACGCAAGTAATTGCATTTGAAGGAAATGGAGAATTGTGTGAATATATTGGCGGTTATGAAGATTGGATACGTGCAAAACAGTTTGACAATAATATCAGTCAGCAAAAAATATTATCAAAGCAGTCAGAAGCTTCACCAACCAATGTTTCTAAGTCACCCAAGCTATCCCGAGCGAAAAAACCCAGTTATCAGGAAAAACGTGAGTTGGAAGCACTTCCTGTTAAAATAGACAACTTGGAACAAGAACAAGCAAACATCGCTTTGCGTTTGAATGAGCCAAGTATTTATCGTGATTGTCCGAATGAAGTAAAAGCATTACAAACTCGTTTAAAAATGATTGAAGAAGAACTGACAGAATGTCTTACCAGATGGGAAGAATTAGAATCTCAATTAACCCTAAAAGAGTAGAACTGATGATAGTGATTTCCCTATAAACAACATGGACATGCTTACTATTCACACTATTCATTGACCAAATTAGATGCATCGTTTAAAGTTCAACTTTTGAGAGAAGGAGGCTTACATGAAACAAAAATTAATTATGAATTTATTACTCGCCTCGAGTATGCTTTTGGTGTTTTCGGGAGCAGCTCAAGCAGCTGGAGACGCAGTTCCAGTAAAAGAAAAAACCTCAATGTGTGAGGGCTGTCATGGCATAGAAGGTTATCGCACAGCTTTCCCAAATGCTTATCATGTTCCCAAAATTGGCGGGCAGCATGCAGAATACATTATTAAAGCGTTGGAAGGATATAAAAATGGCACACGCAACCATCCGACAATGACAGCACTCGCCAAGTCTCTATCACAGAAAGATATTGAAGATTTTGCCGCTTACTATTCAAAAAATTAATTGAGTCTTTTACGCAAGGAACGAATGATGAAGAATTATGTGATAGCCGCTTTAAGCGGTGCAGCTTTGATGCTTTCTAGTCAAGTAATGGCTGGCGCTGATATTGAAGCCGGCAAAACTAAAGCGACTGAAGTATGTGCTTCATGTCATGGTGCTGATGGAAACAGCCCTGCACCCAATTTTCCAAAAATTGGTGGGCAGCACAGAACTTATTTGGAAAAAGCATTAAAAGATTACAAATCCGGCAGCCGGAATGATCCTATCATGGCAGGCATGGCCGCAAGTTTAAGTGCAGCTGATATTGAAAACTTAGCTTTTTACTATTCAAGCCTCTCAGGTAGCCTGAATTCACACAAATAAATTTCATTTATTTGTATTCAGTTTAGAACGGGGGAAATGTCATTGCATAATGACATTTCCCCCGTTTCTTATTGCTTAATCCATAGAACCTAACTGTCTATCCAGACATTCAAAATAAATGATTGCATCAGGCGCAGATTGATTGCGTTGTGCTTGCCATATCATTTCTGCCAAACACTCCATGACTTGATGCGCGGCTGCGTGTTCATTGCCAGTAATTTCTTGTAAACGAGCAAATCGTTGACAAATCCCAGTGGGTTGATTGATTGACAATTGCTCCTTGATTGCAACATGCATACTCATATGCAAGAAGGGGTTCGTGCCCCCCATCTCAGGTGAATAATCTTTATCAAGATATCGATCGGCATCTTCGAGAATGCCATGGTATTCCGGATGCTGCAGTATCACTCCCAATGCTACATCTTCAATACCCGACAGTATTTCCCGTTGTCGATATTTGCGCCATGTATCAAAAAATAATTGACGCGCTTGATCTCTGGATGGTTTAAACATAATGTGTACTCTGAATTACATATTTTTTTCTTTAAATTCACATAAATGACTAATGCCGCAAACAGCGCATTCTGGTTTTCTGGCTTTGCATACATATCGACCGTGAAGAATCAACCAGTGATGAGCATCTTGGCGAAATTCTTTGGGTACCATTTTCAGCAGCTTCAATTCCACCTCCAGCACATTCTTTCCCGGTGCAAGCCCTGTGCGATTGGCCACTCGAAAAATATGAGTATCCACAGCTATAGTTGGTTCACCAAACGCGGTATTTAAAATAACATTGGCAGTTTTACGTCCCACACCGGGTAATTTTTCCAGTTGTTCTCGCGTACGCGGCACTTCACTATCATGGTGCTGCATGAGCAATTGGCAAGTCGCCAGAATATTTTGAGCCTTGGTCTTATATAATCCAATACTTTTAATACACTCAATCAATCCCGTTTCACCCAGAGCAATAATTTTCTCTGGTGTGTTGGCTTGTGGAAACAATTTTCTTGTTGCCAGATTGACACTTTTATCTGTCGCTTGCGCCGAAAGTATCACCGCAACCAACAACTCAAAGGGCGAATGATATTCCAGCTCAGTAGTTGGATGCGGATTGGCTAACTTCAGACAAGTAAAAATCGCATGACGCTTAGCTGAGTTCATGAAGCCTATTCGGTAAGGTGTGTTGATGGCTTTTTTCGTGCAGCGAGTGCACGTTTTATTGCCTCCTGAACAATGGCTTTCTTGCGCAATTCTGCTGCTACCACGGTTGATTCCAATTGCACATTATTTTTATGTTTGATTGATTGTCGATTGATTTGTTTATCTCTTGCCAATCTTTGCAATCTAAATTGATAACGCGAGCGCGCAACATCAGCCGCTTTCTTATTAGCTTCATTGCTTGGTTTTTCATCAATTGAAATCATGCGGATGCAATCCATCGGACAAGGGTCAACGCATAATTCACATCCCGTGCATTCCATTGCAATCACGGTATGCATCTGCTTCGCCGCACCGACGATGGCATCCACCGGGCAGGAACGAATACAAAATGTGCAACCAATACAGAGATGCTCATCAATCTGAGCGACCATTTTGGGCTTGGGAAAACCATGTGCTGTATTTAATGACTTAGGCTCAACACCTAATAATTCCGCTAATTTATGTATACCTTCCGCATCGCCGGGAGGACATTGATTGATATCAGCGCGCCCTTCTGCAATGGCGACTGCATAGGGCCTGCATCCTGGGAAACCACATTTCCCACATTGGGTTTGCGGCAAAATAGCGTCTATTCTTTCTATGAGTGAATGCTGCATTTCAACTAAGGAAACGCTGATTAATTGACTGCACGAGCGAATCACTTCGTTGCGCGGTACTCGCTCCCTCGCCTATCATGTTGATATGTCTCGGTTGCTGCGTTCCGTGCGCCTCGTGCTTCATCTCGTTCGCCGAATTAATCAGCGTTTCCCTAACAATCCAAATTGATAGCATCATCATACAATTTTATTCTGATTGATCGAGGCACAGCGCCCGCGCAACTTCCTTGACCAAATCCGGGCCATGATAAATTAAACCGGTATAAAGCTGCACCAGGCTAGCGCCTGCGTGGATTTTTTCTTGCGCATGCTGTGCAGACATAATGCCACCGACCCCGATAATAGGAATAGTCCCTTGCAGAAGCTGATGCAGTTGATGAATGACTGCAGTGGCTCGTTGAGTCAATGGAGCTCCACTTAAGCCACCCGTTTCCTGTGATATCGGCAGGTGCTCGATGCCAGCTCTTGAGAGGGTCGTATTGGTTGCGATCACGCCATCCATCTGATATCTCATCAGCAAAGCGGCGATCGACTCAATTTGCGCCAATTCCAGATCAGGCGCTATTTTGATGACCATTGGCACGTATTTACCATGCACTTGCGCAAGTTTCATTTGTTCGGATTTGAGTTGACTGAGCAAATGATCCAATGCTTCAGTTGCTTGCAATTGACGCAAATTTTGCGTATTGGGTGACGAAATATTGACCGTGACATAACTGGCAAAGCAATACACTTTCTGTAGACCGATCAGATAATCATCTGCTGCTTGCTCGATCGGCGTATCAAAGTTCTTGCCGATATTAATTCCGAGTATGCCCCGATAATCCGCGCACTTGATATTCTCGATTAACTTATCCACACCATGATTATTAAAACCTAGTCGATTAATCACCGCATTGGCTTGAGGCACACGAAAAATGCGCGGCACCGGATTACCAGGCTGAGGGCGTGGTGTCACAGTGCCAATTTCGATAAAGCCCAATCCCAAAGCTGCAAGCGCATCCAAATGCTCACCATTCTTATCCAAACCTGCTGCCAAACCAACGGGATTAGGAAACTCCAATCCCATGACTTTACGCGATTGACAAGCAATCGGCGTATTTCTCAGCAATCCAAGCTTTCTGGCATGCTCAATGGCATTAAAAGTAATGCAATGAGCAGACTCGGGATCTAGTTTAAAAAGTAGCGGGCGCAGGAGCGTATAAAGCATGGAGTCATTCTATCGTGAAAACACACTGATTCAAATGGATTTAGGGAGAGACGCAATCGTCGAATGGTCGCCATTGCCCGTCAATCAGGATTTCCATTGGTTGGAAATTGGATTTATAGCTCATTTTATGATTTTCCTTGATCCAGTAGCCCAGATATAGATAAGCCAAGCCCAATTCTCGGCACTGCTCAATCTGCCATAAGATGTTATATGTCCCAAAACTGGCATTGACTACATCCGGATCAAAGAAAGTGTAAACCGATGAAAATCCATCCGACAAGACATCGATAATACTGACCATGCGCAAATGATCCTGTTCATAGAACTCAATCAATTGGGAGTCGACGTTACTGCGCAATAAGAAATTTTGATATTGTTCCAGACAATCATGATCCATGCCGCCGCCTGAGTGACGCCCCACCTGATAACGTTGATAGAGCGCATAATGTACCGGCTGAAAGTGCAGCGAGTGTTGCTTGATCACAAGATGTTGATGCTGTTTCCATGCGCGCCGCTGCGTGCGCTTGGGAATGAATGCTTGCACGTTGACGCGCACCGATATGCAGGCCTGACAGTAATGACAACATGGGCGATAAGTATATTGGCCGCTGCGACGAAATCCCACCTGAATCAGTTGCCCGTAAACTTGGGTATCAATCAGATGCTCTGGCATGGCGACTTCTGAGCACGCAAGTCTGTCGGGCAAATAGCTACAAGCATAAGGATTGGTGATATGAAATTTAAGCATGGCCATACTCATTATTCGATCAAAACCGGATCAAAACTCCATTTATTGCCAGGCTTGATATCAGCAATAAGCCTGTCCAATTGCTGACTGAATTCGCATCTTGAAATTTCCCGCGCACCCAAAGATGTCAAATGATCGGTCTTAACCTGGCAATCAATCAAGCCAAATTCCCGACGTTGCAATTGCTTTGCCAGATGCACCAAGGCAATTTTGGATGCATCTGGCACGTATGAGAACATCGATTCACCAAAAAATACTTTCCCTAGCGCCACCCCATACAGTCCTCCAACCAGCTCACCATCCATCCAAGTTTCTACACAATGCGCCAAGCCCATTTCATGCAATGCGGTATAAGCTGCGATCATTTTCGGGTGTATCCAGGTTCCTGCCTGCCCTTTGCGCGGTGAAGCGCAGGCATGCATGACTTGCGTGAAGCTATCATCGGTGCGAATTTGATAGTGCTCTTTTTTGAGTGTCTTGCGCAAAGAACGAGAAATCTTTATTTCTTCAGGAAACAGCACCATGCGTGGATTAGGACTCCACCAAAGGATTGGCTCATCTGCATTGAACCAGGGAAAAATTCCTTTGCTATACGCTTCCAGCAAGCGTTCTGGTGAAAGATCTCCTCCGACTGCCAGTAAACCGTTCGGTTCTCTGAGCGCATTCTCCACAGAAGGAAAAAATAAATGGGATTCGGCACTGGAAATCATAAAATTTTCAAAAATTTATTACTGAATGATATAAGCTTGATACAGATCAACGCTGCTATTGTAACGTTTATCTATTATTCATTTTCGATTACACAACCATAACTAGAATAATTAAAGAAAAAAGGAGAATCAAGTGAAACAGCATTTTGACAGAGTACAACTGGCCTCGTATATTGCAATTGGTTCATTTTTTATGGGTAGCGTGATGATGGCCCCGCAGGCTATTGCAGGTGACGCAGCTGCTGAACGCATCAGGTTATTGGAAGAGAAGTTGCAAGCCATTCAGATTGAATTACAAAAAGTAAAATCTGAATCTTCTCAGGCTGCACAAAAAGTAAATACGATAGAAAAAACGACCAATCAGACCGTACAAAAAGTAAATTCACTTGAAGAGAGAAAGACTGCTCTTGAAGAAAGAGTGGATCCACTCGCCAAGCGCGTTGGTTCCGATGTGACTGAAAAAAACCGCATGCTGTTCTTCCGCGGCGGTTTTACACATATGATGAATCATCGCAATGGCGTCACCATACAAAATGAGGTGCTGCCCATTGGCGCGCAGGATCGGGCTGGTCAAGATGGCTGGTATGCAGGTGCAGGAATTGATTGGGCTCTGACCAGAGATGTATGGGGTTTCTTGCCCAAAACCACTGTTTTCGCAGAACTGATGTTTGAATATAAACAGTTTGGCTCTAGTGTCCAAGGCAACGGTGCGGTAGGTAATGCGCCCAGTATGCTAGCAGGCGGCTCATTAAATCCGATTAATGTCACCGTGAGCCAATTTACCGTATCAGCATCTCCTAAAATCAAATTCTTTGAAGGTTCAAAACTAAGACCCTGGATTATTCCTGCAGGTCTTGCGATTCATGTCATGAGTCCACCATCTGAATCGATTACCTACATTGCACCGGGCGTTCAATTTGGCGCGGGTATTGACTACAACATCTGGAAAGATTTCTTTATTGGTATCGATGGCCGCTACCACTTAACCGCAGGCAAGTCTGATAATGTTAATCTGAGTGGCATGACTGCAGGTGGCTATGTTGGGATTGGTTTCTAAAGAAGCTTTGAGAATAAAAACAGAAGGAAAAAGAATGTGTTGAGAATCCTATCGACAAACAACAATATCCCTTCTTTGATTATTTTTGCTGTAGTACCTGTTCCGTTCATAGCAGAGAGTTTGATTGCGTGACGAAGCCTTGGCACCTCACTATTTGCTTTAGTGAGGTGTTTTTTTGAATAAATTCTAATTACATTCGGGCAGTATTTTTCGATCGGGTTTGATTTGCCAGACTCTCTTTTGCAACATCTCACTACAGACTGATGTAAGAGACCTCCGCATAACTGGCTTTATCGAATGCGTGAGCTCTGTAAGCATTTGATTTAATTATGATGAAAATGAACAGAAAAGCTCAAAAACACAGTTGAACGAAGCCGCTATCGCGGAGAAACGTCCCTCAGTATCCTGATTAAGTAACATAATTCATTCTCACCCCGAAAGGGACTTTTTGTACTTTACCATGAGGATGAAGCAGATGACGGCACAAATTTCACCACCGATTCCAGCTCATTTCGAGCAAA
>JAGOKN010000058.1 GCA_017994575.1 Nitrosomonas sp. | reverse complement strand
TCATATCCGAGATTTCTTAATACGCTTTCACTATCAGCCCAACCATTTTTTACTTTGACCCAAACTTCTAAATAGACCTTGTTCCCAAAGAATAACTCCATATCTTTGCGAGCCTGACTGGCGATTACCTTAAGCTTCTCCCCTTTTTTCCCGATGATAATCGCTTTCTGATTGGGTTTATCAACCAAAATAGTGGCATAGATTTTATGCAAATCACCTTCTAATTTGAATTGATCGACAACGACACTGGTTGAATAGGGAATTTCATCACCAATTAAGCGGAATAATTTCTCACGAATAAATTCACCAGCAATAAAGCGCTCACTGCGATCAGTTATTTCTTCTTTATCATACAAAGGCTGATTGATCGGCAAGTAGGCACGAATAGAACTCAGTAGTTCATTGAGTTGAGTTCTGTGCATCGCACTAACAGGTATTATTGCATTAAACTCAAACACTTCAGAAATTCTGGCCAAGAAAGGAAGCATTTGATTCTTATCTGCCAATTGATCAATTTTATTAATTACCAAGATAATCGGTATATTCTTTGGCAGTATATTCAACACGAGCTGATCGCGCTGATCAAAATGCATGGCTTCAATGACAAACAAAATAACGTCCACGTCTTGTATGCTTTGTGTCACTACGCGATTCATCGAAGCATTTAAACGATTTGTATATTGCGTTTGAAAACCAGGCGTATCCACAAAGATAAATTGGGTATATTCATCTGTGAGAATGCCATTGATTCGGAAACGAGTGGTCTGTGCTTTTCTTGACGTGATGCTGATTTTTTGCTGAAGCAGTTTATTCAACAACGTTGATTTGCCAACATTGGGCCGGCCAATAATTGCGATGTAGCCAGTACGAAAATCGTTATCAACAGTCATTCTGGAAGATCATCTGCTAAAGAAATCATTAAAATCATATGTTGTAATTTATACAATATCAGTGGTGTGGACAGACTTCTTCATAAGCTAGTTTCGCAGCAGCTTGCTCGGCTCTCCGACGGCTAGTACCTTCGCCTATGGCTCGAATATTAAATGTTGGGATGACACATTCCACTTTGAATTTTTGTTTGTGTGCCTTACCAGTTGTCATCACCACAAGATATTCAGGAAGCGCTAATTTCTGGCTTTGGAGAAATTCTTGCAGCAACGTCTTGGGATCTTTACCTTGAGTGTTAAGATCCACCCTTTCCATCATAGGTTTATAGAGTTTCTCCACCACTTTCTCAGCTTGCACATAAGTACTATCCAAGTAAATGGCTCCTAAGACAGCTTCCAATGCGTCCGCCAATATTGACGGGCGATGATAACCACCGCTTCTTATTTCACCTTCACCTAATTTAATAATTTTATCCATCTGCAGACTAAGTGCTAACTCAGATAATGCTCGCTGATTGACAAAATTAGCACGTAACCGAGAAAGATGTCCTTCAGGTAAATCCGGGAAGAATTTGTAAATTAGCCCTGCGATCGCGCAGTTCAATATAGCATCTCCTAGAAACTCCAGGCGCTCATTATGAGTTGTACTATGACTGCGGTGAGTCAGTGCTTCCCGCAGCAATTCCGATTGTGAGAAATAATAGCCTAACCGATTACAAAATGTTTCGAGTAATAATTGATCATTACTTTGAATATCTTCATTTGGCATAGCTCTGTTTATTAGTCGCTGATCGCTTCAAAATCAATATTCAGAGATATATTTTCGACAAGCGGTATCTTAGAAGTATATTTTGCGCTCAAAATAATACGGTTATTTTCTTTATTGATCTTAATATCCTGTCCACTAATGGATTTGATACTATCGACTTGAGCGCGTTTACTAAATGATAATCTTATTTGATTCAGATCAGCCTGTTGTAAATTAGGATCTTGCGCAATGGCAGTTAAATTTTTCTTGATAGCGGTATATTCAAGATAGGCAGGCACAATTCTCAAACCAAAAATTGCCACCAAAATCAATATCACTGAAGTCATCAATAAGCCCGACAAACTGATGCCTCTTTGTTTGTACAAAGTCGTCTGATTCATAAGTCCTCTCAAGAACAAACTTTAATCATTATTGAATGGATAGCCCTATACGATTGAAGTCTCGGAAATTCCACCATATCATAAAAGCTTTGCCTACAATATTCTTTTCTGGAACGAATCCCCAATAACGACTGTCACTACTACTATCGCGATTATCGCCCAGGGTAAAGTAGTTGCCCGCGGGTACTTCACAAGTAAATCCTGTACGGTGATATTTACAATTTTCTCTAAATTCAAATTGCCTTACATTTGCAAATTGTATTCCCTTAACATCCTGATTAATAAGAATAGAATGATTCTCCTGATTTAAATACTCAGAGTATCGATCCGAATAGATATAACCAAACCCAGATTCAACATACTTATAATCTCCTTCATACTCTGTCCTTATTGCTTCGCCATTAACAATCAGTTGCTTATTATGATAAGTAATAGTATCGCCGGGTAATCCGACTATCCGCTTTATATAATCAATTGATGGATCTTCCGGATAACGAAACACTAATACATCGCCGCGTTGGGGCTCATTAATGTCCAAGATTTTTTTGTTGATAACCGGCAATCTAATACCGTAGGTATACTTATTTACCAGAATAAAATCACCGACTAATAGTGTCGGAATCATTGAGCCAGAAGGTATTTTAAAGGGTTCGATGACAAAAGAGCGCAAACTGAAAACAATCAGGATGATCGGAAAAAAACTCTTGGGATACTCTACCCACCAAGGTTCGCTTTCATCAGCAGCGCGTTTTTTCTTCCAGACAATAGAATCTAATAACCAGATGCTGCCAGTAATTATCAGAAGTATGAATAAGATCAAAGGAAAATTCATTTCATTCCCTTTAATACAGAATTAGAGTTAAATTGTAATTCATTATAGTTGTATTTACCCAAACTCACCACATTGCTTGATGAATGAGTTTTACTTTTACTAATCATTATTTATTGTCAACCTGCAAAATAGCCAGAAATGCTTCTTGTGGAATTTCAACATTACCGACCCTTTTCATTCTTTTCTTTCCCGCCTTTTGTTTTTCCAATAGCTTTCTTTTTCGTGAGATGTCGCCGCCATAACACTTTGCCAACACATTCTTGCGCAATGCTTTGACGCTCTCCCTAGCAATGATATGCGCTCCAATAGCTGCTTGAACAGCAATATCAAACATTTGGCGTGGAATCAACTGACGCATTCTTTGCACCAGTTCCCGTCCACGATATTGGCTATTGCTTCGATGAATGATCAAGGACAATGCATCTACTTTATCGCCATTGATTAATATATCCAATTTCACCAAATCAGAAGCACGAAATTCTTTAAATTCATAATCTAGCGAGGCATAACCACGACTGGTCGATTTAAGCCGATCAAAAAAATCCATGACGACTTCGTTTAGTGGCATTTCATAAGTAAGCATTACTTGTTTACCCAAATATTGCATATTTGTTTGCGTGCCGCGCTTACTGACACACAATGTAATCACCGCTCCCACATATTCCTCGGGTACTAAAATAGTCGAGGTGATAATAGGTTCACGAATCTCTTCAATTTTAGACAAATCGGGAATTTTTGATGGATTCTCTATTTCAATCATTGTGCCATCACGCATCAGTATTTGATAGACCACTGTAGGTGCAGTAGTAATCAAATCCATATCATATTCTCGCTCTAACCGCTCTTGAACTATATCCATATGAAGCAAACCGAGAAAACCACAGCGGAATCCAAATCCGAGTGCTTGAGATACTTCCGGCTCAAAATGTAGAGAGGAATCATTCAGTTTTAACTTCTCTAACGCTGATCGTAATGCATCATACTGATTCGATTCAATCGGATATAAACCTGCAAACACTTGCGGTTTTATTTCTTTAAAACCTTGTAAAGGCACTTCTGCCGGCTGGCTGGCTAATGTAACAGTATCACCCACTTTTGCAGCATCGAGTTCTTTGATACCGGATATAATAAAACCCACTTCACCCGCGCTCAATGATTCCCGATTGACTGATTTTGGCACAAATACACCAATTTGTTCACATAACTGGACTGCTTTACTAGCCATTAACAAAATTTTGTTCCCAGGCTTTAAAGTTCCATCCATTACCCTGACCAAAATAACGACACCCACATAATTATCAAACCAGGAATCAATGATAAGCGCTTTTAGGGGTGCATTTGGATCTCCCTTAGGTGCAGGGATTCTTGCAATCAATGCCTCTAGTACATCTTCAACACCTTGCCCGGTTTTAGCGCTCACTCTCACGGCATCATGCGCATCTATTCCAATTACTTCTTCGATATTACTGATAACACGTTCCGGGTCTGCGGCGGGCAAATCAATTTTGTTTAAAACCGGAATGACTTCAACGCCCTGCTCAATGGCGGTATAGCAATTTGCAACTGTCTGCGCTTCAACACCTTGGGATGCATCTACCACTAATAGCGCACCTTCACAGGCAGCGAGCGAGCGAGAAACTTCATAAGAAAAATCAACATGTCCCGGTGTATCAATCAAATTCAATAAATAAGTCTCACCATTTCTCGCTTTATATTGTAAAGCTGCGGTTTGTGCTTTAATGGTAATGCCTCTTTCACGTTCCAAGTCCATGGAATCTAATACTTGTTCCTCCATTTCACGGTCCGATAAGCCACCACACAAATGGATGATACGATCTGCAAGCGTTGATTTGCCGTGATCAATGTGGGCAATAATGGAGAAATTACGAATATGCTGCATCAGGATATGAAATATAAAAAATAACTACACCAAAAAATTGGAAAATAGCCAGTGAATCAGGCTGGAAACTAAAATATTGAAATGACGATTAAAGAAGGCGGCATTCTAACGAATTTTAGCAAGATAATCATCAAAAGCAGCCAAATCAAGAAAATAATGACAGATTTCCTGTTCCTGATGATTTATCAGGAATACTAAAACCGGAATTTTTTCTCCATACAATGCAACAAGTTCAGGATTAGAATCGATATCAATGACTTGAAAATCGAAAGATACTTGCTCTTGTAAGTTTTTAAGAGCAAGTATCATGTTTTGACAAAGATGACATTCTTCACGACCATATACTACAAATCTTTTCGCATGCTCTGAAGTCGTGTTATCTGGATTAGTTTTTGTCATCATCAATGAGTTTCATCGTAATAAAGGTAGTGAAATCCCCTCTTTTAATGAGTAATGCAATATTTTTCCCACTTTTAACTTCATTGAGTAGCTCATTAAACTGCGCAATGCTTTTCACATCCTTACTATTTAATCCCAAGATGATATCTCCGATACGAACTCCCGAACGACTGGCAATACCGGGTTGTATATCCTCAACCAGCAGCCCATTCGTAATATCCAGTTGTTTTTTCTGTTCAACGGTGATTTCACTTAATGACAAACCAAGGCGGTTAGACGTATCTGTTTTCTTGC
Organism: Nitrosomonas sp.; assembly: GCA_017994575.1. Taxonomy (GTDB): domain Bacteria; phylum Pseudomonadota; class Gammaproteobacteria; order Burkholderiales; family Nitrosomonadaceae; genus Nitrosomonas. The sequence goes on along the minus strand of JAGOKN010000058.1, from coordinate 12,081 downwards.
CTTGCTTGAATTTTCGCTGCTCTGATGTATCATCAGAAGGGGTTTCTCCAATTTCAATTTTAATGCTTTTTAACACATTATCTCGCCACACATGAATAACCACTTTCGAGCCTGGCTTGGTGTTGCCAACGATTCGCGGCAAATCAGCCGATGTTGCAATCTCTTTCTCGTCGAATTTCAATATGATATCACGTGCTTTAATCCCAGCCTTATCAGCAGGACCACCTTTTTCAACCGAGACCACCAATGCCCCATTATTGCCTGTCAAGCCAAAGGATTCTGCTAATTCTTTAGTAACCTCTTGAATCATTATTCCGATTCTTCCACGATTTACTTTACCGCTAATTTTTAATTGGTCCGCAATTTCGGTAGCTACGTTAATCGGTATCGCAAAAGACAATCCCATAAAGCCACCCGTTCGACTGTAGATTTGCGAATTAATACCTACGACCTCTCCCTTCATATTAAACAACGGTCCACCCGAATTACCCGGATTAATTGCCACGTCCGTCTGAATAAAAGGAACGTAATTTTCTTGAGCCAAAGATCGCCCTTTTGCACTCACTATGCCAGCGGTGACACTGTGTTCGAAGCCGAAAGGCGAACCAATGGCAATCACCCATTCACCAACTTTGAGGCGCTCTGGATTACCCTGAGTAACTTTTGGCAAATCTGTGGCTTTAATCTTAATTAACGCAATATCAGTTTTTCTATCGGTACCTATCACTTCCGCTACAAACTCACGTTTGTCGTTCAATTTAACGGTAATTTCATCGGCAGTCTCAACCACATGAGCATTCGTGAGAATATAACCATCCGAACTGATAATAAACCCCGATCCTAAAGACCTGGGTTCCGATTTCCTCGGAGCAGGAAATGGCTGCATGTGGCGTTTAAAGAAATCATAAAAGGGCGAATTCTCAGGAATTCCAGGAAAATTAGGAATTTCAGGAATATTTTGATTATTCAGTGCATTTGTTGCTTGCACAGCACTGATATTGACTACTGCCGCTCCATGTTTCTCAACCAAACCCGTAAAATCGGGCAATTCATTGGTTTGTGCAAAAGCAATTGATGATGTTAAAAGTAGCGAGACAAATATAAGCTGATACATAATTCCTATCCTTACTAAAAACCTTTGTAAATAATTAATATGTTATTCATATAGTTTGCAAATCAATCTGAGAGCACGTTGGATTCTTTTAATTATTATGAGTTCTTGGAAGAAAAAACAGGAGATAAATTTGATTAAAACTTTAGCACTATACTGGTGCGTCTCTACCTATTAAACCAGCGCCACTTACACAATCAAAGTCAATTTTCCATTGAAAAATATCAATAGATGAGCTCTGATCTGCAATTAATCTTGCTTAAAGACAGAATCACCTATTAATTTTATAGTTTCCAATGGAACCTCGCCAACGGTTGTTATTTTATTTTCATCTAACGTGCGAACATAAATATTGATTGCACCGCGACTGGTAAAAAATCCAGGCACTGGCACAGGCATGTCTTTAGTAACAGGTTCGATAAAAATAGAAACCGTTGCCAGTCCATCTGATAACGCAATATGATCGACCAAAGTGGTTCTTTCAGTTAAATTACGTTTCATTTCAATCAATTTCTTAAAGCCATTCGGTAGATTTTTAATCTGCCACTTTAAGTCACCATCTTTAAAAATGGATGTAACAAGATTATTTACTTTCCATTCATCGGTTAATACTGATGGATCTGGTTTTAACAAATCGGAATGGACTTCTCCATCAATCTCCACTTGTGCAAATGCAAATTGCTCAATGATCTCACTACCTTCCAATACGGCTACTTTTAATAGCAAACCTGTCTCGGCATCAATCCAAAACTGATGACCGTAACGTAACGAATCTCTTGGTGTAAGCGACAGAACCTGACATTCTCGACCGGTAACTCGCTCACGCCTAGCTTCATGGATATGATAATTGTCGTCAATACGATCAAATGGCTGAGGCAGCAGATCGGGGAAGAATTTACGGAACCAGCGCTTCTCTGTGTATATTCTCTTACTATCAGGAAGATAGCATTTCATTTCGTCGTTGCTGCGAAAAACTATCCGTGGTACTCCATCCAACACTTCAATTCTTTCATGTTCACCAGTCGAATCGATTTTATGAACAATGCGTGATGTTTCCATATGACCATCCGCATAATAGATGAATGTACCGACATAATTATGTTTTCGCGGTGCTTCAGCCATTCTCTTCAACCAGTTCAAAGCGCTTTCCGATGAACGGGGTAATTCTTGCGCTTGCACTGTCTGAAAAGCAAGCATCAACAAAAAAGCCAGCGCGATTATCTTGTGACTAATCATCTACCATATCTTTCGTGATATTCAGATAAGGTATTTACATTAGTTACTTGCCCACGCATATTAATTCCCGGAGAAAATTCCCTATGAACAAAGAGATAATCATTCATTTCTACTGGTGGGTGAGGAAGATTGCGTTCTAATGTTGGTGATGAAACCATTGTGGGAGATACGACCGTTAAACTTTTCTCGTGCTTTGAGCGCTCTGCAACTGTTATTGATTGCTGAGGCCCATACAAATTGGTCATGATGAACCAACCAGACACCATTGCTATCACAGAAGCTGCCGTTGCAAAGGCAAAAACCTTATGTTTCTGCTGGTTGTGTATTTTGGAGGTATGCGGTGAAAGTACGGTAGGTTCTGATTCTAATTTGTGATTAACGCTAGAGGATAAATCCATTGATAATCGGGATGATTGTCGCAATGCATCACCAATCAAATGATAGGTTCCCCATTCCTGTTGTAGATCATCGTTTTTTCTAAGAGATTCAATCACACCCGACGCATCTTGTTGATCAAGTTCACCGTCCATTAATGCTGATACTTTACTTTTCACATTACCACCTCTTGTCTTTATTAGTCCCTAATAAAGGGCGCAGCTGTTCAGATATCGCTTCACGTGCACGAAATATGCGTGAACGCACAGTACCAATGGGACAATTCATAATAGTTGCAATTTCTTCGTAACTTAATCCGTCAATTTCTCGTAAAGTAATTGCGGTCCGCAACTCTTCAGGCAATGAATCCAGCGTCTGATTAACTGTTTGAGCAATTTGCTTACTCATCAGTTCACTTTCTGGAGTATTCATTTCCTTTAATATGCTATTTTCCTCAAAGTTTTCAGCATCCTCATTGTCAAATCCTTGTAATGTGGGTACTTTACGTCCTTGAGATACTAAGAAATTTTTTGCAGTATTTATCCCAATTCGATATAACCACGTATAAAAAGCACTATCCCCACGAAATGAAGGCAATGCTCTATATGCTTTAACAAAAGCTTCTTGAGTAACATCTTCAACTTCAGCTGAATCACGGATAAATTGTGATAACAATCGAGCTAGCTTACGCTGATATTTGATGACTAGTAGATCGAATGCGTGCTTGTCTCCGCCTTGAACCCGCTCTACTAATTGTTGATCGACCTCCCGATCACCCATACTACCTGATCCCTGAGCATTTTGAATGAATTTGTAATGTTACCGTTGTATCGTTAACTGTAGCATAATGACACAACACAACAAGTATACCTATTCAAATGAATCTCGGGAACTGCGTAATTATATGTCACTCGGCGTAGAGACAATTATCTCTATTAATTAGTTCACTTATCAGTTTCTTAAACCAGCACATTGTCAATCGATGAATACAACCATGAAGCCGATTGAGTCTGCTATTATTCCGTGCTTTACTCATCTGGCATTGAGTCCGATCTAATGTCTAACAAAAACTTTGATACGCTTATTATTGGCAGTGGATTAGCTGGATTTACGCTCGCACTACATCTGGCTCACACTAAAAAAGTTTGTATCGTAACCAAACAATCTGTTGATGCGGGTGCCAGCTCGTGGGCTCAAGGAGGCATAGCGGCAGCCTTATCGACTAATGATTCACCGTCCAAGCATGTCCAGGATACTTTAATTGCCGGAGCGGGTTTATGTGATGAAGCAATCACTCAATATATTGCCGAAAATGCGCCTCGAGCGATCCATTGGCTAATCGATCAGGGCGTTCATTTTACTAGTGATCAGAATAATGAAACCGGCTACCATCTCACCAAAGAAGGTGGTCATAGCATGCGTCGCATCATTCATAGCGGCGACGCAACCGGAAAAGCTGTCCAGCAAGTATTGATTGAGAAAATTCGATCACATCCAAACATCTGCGTGTTGGAACATCATATTGCAATCGATCTAATTACCAGTGACAAGCTGGCAAGCCACGCGTTTTCTACCCACAAGCAATGCTTTGGCGCCTATATACTTGATAAACAAGAAGATAAAGTTTATACATTCACAGCACAAAACACGGTATTGGCAACCGGAGGAGCCAGTAAGGTTTATCTCTACACAACCAATCCAGATACAGCCACTGGCGACGGGATTGCAATGGGTTGGCGCGCAGGTTGTCGAATCGCCAATATGGAATTTATTCAATTTCATCCCACTTGCCTATACCATCCTCACGCAAAATCATTTCTCATCAGTGAAGCCGTACGTGGCGAAGGCGGATTATTGACACTCCCTAACGGAGAGCGTTTTATGCCCTGGCATGATCAGCGAGCTGAACTGGCACCACGTGATATCGTAGCTCGTGCCATTGATTTTGAAATGAAAAAGAGAGGACTTGACTGCGTTTATTTGGATATTTCCCATAAACCAACCGATTTCTTAAAAAAGCATTTTCCAACAATCTACGCACGATGCCTGGAACTAGGCATTGATATTACTAAGGAACCAATCCCCGTTGTTCCTGCTGCACACTATACTTGTGGTGGTGTTGTCACTGATAAATATGGAAAAACCGATCTGAATAACTTGTATGCCATCGGAGAGACAGCCTGTACTGGGCTGCATGGTGCCAATCGATTGGCCAGTAATTCTCTCCTCGAATGTTTAGTGCTTGCTCAAGCGGCAGGAAGTGACATTTCTAATCAGACATTTCATTCATCGCCATTAGTCCCGGATTGGGACGAAAGCCGTGTTACCGATGCAGATGAGGAAATTGTTATTTCCCACAATTGGGATGAATTGCGTCGATTCATGTGGAGTTACGTAGGCATTGTCCGCACGACAAAACGCTTGCAGCGCGCTCAACACCGAATTGAGCTTTTACGTGAAGAAATTAATGAATACTATACGAACTTTCGAGTAACCAGTGATTTATTGGAATTACGCAATCTGGTCGATAGCGCGGATCTAATTGTTCGCAGCGCAATGTTGCGGCATGAAAGCAGGGGGCTGCATTACAGCAAGGATTTTCGGGATACATTGCCTGTTGCTGAAAATACTGTTCTGCAAAGAGAAGCTAGCTAAGGAAGCGCTGATTAATTCAACGAACGTGATGAAGGGCGAGGCGCACGGAACGCAACAACCGAGACATATCAATCTGATAGGCGAGGGAGTGAGTACCACGCAACGAGTCAATTCGCTCGTGCAGTCAATTAATCAGCGCTTCCTTAAGTTATACAATTTCGGGAATAGATGTAAGTTGGTCAGTTGAATCGCATGCTGATCAGTATCACCATGGCTAAAACAAATTCATTTTTTCTGAAATGAATCATAGAAGCCACAAGGCAGCAGTCCTATTACAACACGGCTCGGGACACTACACATGCTGTTCAAAAGAGGGCTTCTGACATCTCGGCATGTACTTTCATACGTATATTTTTCTTTCATCTCATCGCAATCTATTAGTAATCAGAATGATTGCTCCCATCCTGAAACAGAAGCAAAAACCCCATCTAAATGGGGTTTGTCTGAGTGCATAGCTTCTGTTATCCGATAGAAACCATTTGCTTACGACGACGAGAAACGATTCCTAAAAACCCCAATCCCGCAAGCAACATGACATAAATTTCCGGCTCTGGTACTGGTATCGCCAGTGCTGTTTGCATGCGATCAAAGTAAATTCCATCATCCGGCATACTGCCATGGAAGGTGATTGACGTGAATTCGATATTATCAATCAAACCAATGAAAAGTTGATCAAAACTGGATCCGCTGTATCCGCTCAAAAAGGTAATTTCGTTCCCATTTGATAGAGTGGCGCTAAAGTCAGTGGGCCCTTGCGTTCCGAGATCTCCCACATCAATGGCAAATGCCGTAATCGGCGTAGCAAATGTAAACGTAATGCTATCCGGAGTTGCAAAAAATACCCCCTGGCTGCCATCGGTTGGTAATATGGGAGAGACGCCAAAGAAACTAGAACACCAGGCTCCTCCATCGCAGGATACATCAACCGTTGGAAAGGCAAGGGAAGTTCCGTTTCCACCTGTAATCGATTCGAAGCTTTCCATCGCGATTGGAGCCCCCCCCACTCCTGCCGTAAAAGCAGCTTCGTCACTATAACTAATCGTTGCAAAGGCACTCGATGCAATTCCAATTAGAGAAACCGCAAATATCGTCTGAGTCCATTGAATTTTCATCATTTCCCCCAAAATCAAGGCTGTGGCCATACCTGAGTTCCGTTATAGAGGATAGGCATATCGCGATCGACTTGTGCAGCTGATGGCTTTACAAGCACTTCTATGCCATTCCCACCGCAAGATTCCGGCAATGGAGTAGATTCAAAATCACGGTTCACAGTAAAAAATGCTGGTGAATCATAAGCATGTGAACCAGGTGCTCCGTCATATTTGGAACCCACCGCTGGAACCCATAAACTCACCGCATCATCGGTGAAATTGGCGATACTGGTAATTTTGCAAACATCGACAATCGCCACTGCAAATCTCACACTGCTTGCGCAGGATTCAGGCTCAAAAATTACGGCACTAGTAGTAAATGGAATATGCGCATTAAGATTAGCCGCAAGACTACGGCCGCCACCTGACCAGAATCCGATCACATTGCCATTTGCATCTAATTTTTCGTCTTGTTCGCTAAAAACTGATCGATTTTGCAGCAATTGAATCAGATTTCCCCAATTCTGAACAAAAGAACCGATACCGCCACTATGGGGATCATTCCCAGCAGTAATTATTGAGTCATTCCCATCCGGGAAAACAATGCTGACTCCAATGACCGGCGATCCACCGCACCCATGTCCAATGGCGATATTATTGTTCGTTTTTTTCAGCTCGGTGACTTGCGGTATATCCAATAAGGTATGAGCCAATACTTCCTGAAAGAAACCTGTCAATATCATTAAGATTAGAAATCTTTGAAATCTTGAATTGAATAAAACACTTATTTGCATAGCAAAACTCCTTTGATGAATCATTTTTGCGATTAAGAATTGGGATAATGAAAAATTAAGTGCCGGGTGGATCTATTGCAATTGAATATTAGTTTTCTAAAATAGGCTGCAATTTGAGCAGGCAAGCTCGTATTCCTAATATCTATTAACCTAAGAGCAATGGATAAAATCCGGAAAATATAAAATAGCAGCATTCGCTCAAAACACCCGCCACTAAGAAATAATTTAAAGGCATTTTCATGGATAGCTTGATGCTTAGCAATGTGACAAAATGCCGCACCAACAGGAATAGTCAACACTAACTTCAAGTTCGATCATTCTGATCAGCTAAAAGTTAGCAATGTCCCTTAAAGTCCTCATTATTAGTATACTTGAGGCTTTTCAGGCATCATTCAGCACTGAAGAGTCCCATACTTGAAGGAAATCGTTAAGCTAATCCGATCATACAACAAGCCTCTGTGCCCATCAGTACGACCGTTATCGTGTCATATTGCGAGCAATAATCTTCCCGGCATCACTACTATGTTTATATGCAAAATGAATTATTGTTCATTGACGAATTTAATAATGACCTGAAAAGACATCCATCACCTATCACCTTAAGCACTCACTAACAACATGTCAGTCAACACCATTCCTATCTATACGAAATCTTATACAGCTCCAACCTGGTTACCAGGAGGAAATATGCAAACCATTTATCCTTATTTGAACAAGCCTGCACGACTGTTTAATTACCGGCGTGAGCGCTGGGAACTGGAAGATGGGGATTTTATTGATATTGATTGGACAGATGGATCTGTACACGCGCCGTTAGTTATTTTTTTTCACGGACTGGAAGGCAACTCTTCCAGTCATTATATTTTAAGTGTCAATAACCGCTTGCGGCACCATCATTGGCGCAGCGCCGTTATTCATTTCCGTGGATGCTCCGGAATGCCAAATCGGCTATCCCGTGCATACCACGCTGGTGATTCAGCGGAAATTGATCAGATGTTGCAACGCATCATTGCCAACCAAACCCATACTGACAGCGCAGCCCAACCGGTTTATCTGATCGGTGTATCGCTGGGAGGCAATGCGCTGTTAAAATGGCTGGGAGAAAAAGGCGAACAGGCAAAAAAATTAGTCGCCGGCGCAGCCACGGTATCCGTACCGCTTGATCTGGCTGCGGCAGGCTCCGCCTTGGATATCGGTTTCAATCAAGTATACACGCGCCATTTTTTGAATACGCTCAAATATAAAGCCTTGGATAAACTTGATCAATTTCCCGGTTTATTTGATGCTAAGGCGTTGAAAAAATGCTCATCAATTTATGAGTTTGATAATTTGGTCACAGCACCGCTACATGGCTTTCGCGATACCGATGACTATTGGCGTCAATCCAGCAGCAAACAATGGCTCGGGCATATCAAAGTCCCCACGCTAGTGATTAATGCCCGCAATGATCCTTTTATGCCTGCATCCGTTTTACCTGCACCGCAAGAAGTATCGTCCTCTGTCACCCTGGAGTTTCCGCAAGAAGGCGGTCATGCCGGATTCATGCAAGGTCCTTTTCCAGGACAACTCAGTTGGTTACCTAGCAAAATACTCAGCTTCTTTCATCACAACTGTCAATACAATGAACGATTTTAATGGGCTCATAAAATTTCAGGCTCAGAAGATTGCTTAAAGAAATTGCGCCACAAAAACACTATCCACATTTTTTGTGGGTAGATTTTCTACCCGATGAACGCTACCGTTCCGGAGGTTTTAACATGATGTAGAATAGCATTCGTCTGCATCAATGACTAATGCTTGAGATTGTCGATAGGCTGCACTGGATTTAAGGGTCAACGAATCGTGTCTCTATCCCAACCAACGGTTAAGGAAACGCTGATTAATTCGGTGAACGAGATGAAGCACGAGGCGCACGGAATGCAGCAACCGAGACATATCAACATGATAGGCGAGGGAGCGAGTACCGCGCAACGAAGTGATTCGCTCGTACAGTCAATTAATCAGCGTTTCCTTAATTTGGATTTTAATAGTACCGCCATGCCCATTCACCCTGCTTTTATCCACTTAAGATTGCACAGCGAATACTCTATCCTGGATAGCACGATTCGCATCGACGAAGTTGTATCAAAAGCGGTAACAGATCAAATGCCAGCCTTGGCGCTGACTGATCTATCCAATCTGTTTGGTTTGGTCAAATTCTACCAAAGCACCTACAAAAACGGGATCAAACCGATTCTGGGATGTGATGTCTGGATCACCAATGAATCCGACCGAAACAAACCTGTTCGCCTGCTGCTATTGTGTCAATCCCACGCCGGTTATTTGCTACTATCCCGCCTATTGTCGCGTGCATATCGGGAAAATCAATATCATGGCAAGGCCGAAATTAAAGAAGCCTGGCTGCACGCCAATGCATCAGGCACCGAAGGATTAATCGCGTTATCCGGCGCGCGTTATGGCGAAATCGGGTTGGCCATTTCACAAAATAATCTGCAGCATGCCGAAACGCTCACGCAAAAATGGGCCGATCTGTTTCCGGATCGATTTTATATTGAGCTACAAAGAGACGGTCATGCCAATGAGGCCATGCTGGTGCATCAATCTCTGGTGCTAGCAAAAAAATTTAATTTGCCAGCGGTGGCCACGCAATCTGTGCAATTCCTCAATGCCGGGGATTACCGCGCACATGAAGCGCGCGCGTGTATCGCAGAAGGTTATGTATTGGACGATAAGCGCCGCCCGAGAAATTTTACCGAGCAGCAATACTTCAAAACGCAGGCAGAGATCACACAACTGTTTGCCGACATTCCCAGCGCCTTGGCCAATACCATAGAAATCGCCAAGCGCTGCAATCTGGTATTGGAATTGGGCGTGAACCGGCTGCCGCTGTTCCCTACCCCCAACCATGAGAGCCTGGAGCAATATTTACGAGATCAGGCGAGTGCCGGTCTGGAAATAAGGTTGCTGAAACTTTTTCCCGACGAAGCGACACGCATTAGCAAAATCCCCCAATATCAAGCGCGCCTGGAATTTGAAGTCAATACCATTATTCAGATGGGATTTTCCGGCTACTTTTTGATTGTGGCCGATTTCATTAATTGGGCTAAGCAAAACAATGTACCCGTTGGTCCGGGACGCGGATCGGGCGCTGGCTCATTAGTCGCTTATTCATTGGGGATCACCGATCTTGATCCATTGCGCTACGATTTGCTGTTTGAACGCTTTCTCAATCCTGAGCGCGTATCAATGCCCGATTTTGACATTGACTTCTGCCAGGACCGGCGAGAATTGGTCATCGAATACGTCAAACAGCGTTATGGCATGGAAAAAGTTTCACAAATCGCCACGTTTGGCACCATGGCTGCGAAGGCCGTGATTCGCGATATCGGACGGGTGCTGGATTTGCCGTACAACTTTGTCGATCAACTCGCCAAGCTGGTGCCGTTCGAAATCGGCATGACCTTAAAAAAAGCACGCCAGCTTGAACCGCAACTTAATCAGCGCGCCGAAGAGGAAGAAGATGTGCGCAATCTGCTCGAACTGGCGGAAAGCCTCGAAGGCATCACGCGCAATATCGGCATGCATGCGGGTGGCGTATTGATTGCCTCCAGTGAAATCACTGACTTTTGTCCGATTTACTGTACGGAATCGGGTGATTCTGTCGTCAGTCAGCTCGACAAGGATGATGTTGAAAAAGTCGGACTGGTCAAATTCGACTTTTTAGGATTGCGCACCCTGACCACGCTGGATCGTGCTGTCGGATACATTCGTGCATCACAAAAAAACTCCCTGTCTTCTGGCAACAATGACATTGATTCGACTCAACCGCTTTTTTCACTGGAAACACTGCCGCTGGACGATGAATCGACTTATGCGTTGATGCGCAAAGGCAATGCAGTGGGCATTTTCCAGTTTGAATCGCGCGGCATGATCGATCTGCTGCAAAAAGCCAAGCCCGATTGCTTTGAAGACATCATCGCGCTGGTTGCTTTGTACCGCCCTGGGCCGATGGATTTGATTCCTGAATTCATTGACCGCAAACACGGCAAGAAAACAATCGAATATCTCGATCCCCGCCTGGAACCGATCCTGGGACCCACTTACGGGATCATGATCTACCAGGAACAAGTCATGCAAATTGCGCAGGTGATCGGTGGCTACAGTCTCGGCAGTGCCGATTTGCTGCGCCGCGCCATGGGCAAGAAAAAAGTGGAAGAAATGGCGCAACAGCGCGACATTTTCGTCAATGGCGCAATCAATAACCACTTAAGCAAAGACAAAGCTACCGAACTCTTCGGCTTGATGGAGAAATTCGCCGGTTACGGCTTCAACAAATCCCATGCAGCCGCTTATGCGCTGATTGCTTTCCAGACCGCCTACCTGAAAGCGCATTATCCGTCTGAATTCATGGCGGCCTGCCTGTCTGCCGACATGGACGACACGGATAAAGTGCATATTTTTGTTGAGGACAGCCTTGCCAATGGGCTGACGATTCTATCTCCTGACATCAATCTTTCCGATTACCGCTTCGTTCCGGTGGATCAGAAAACCATTCGCTTTGGTCTCGGCGCGGTTAAAGGCACCGGCGAATCAGCCATTAGCTCCATCATTGCCGTGCGCGAACAATCCGGGCTGTTTAGCGATTTATTTGATTTCTGCAATCGCGTCGACCGGCGCATTGCCAATCGGCGTGTGATGGAATCCCTGATTCGCGTTGGCGCCTTCGACGCCATCAATCCCAATCGCGCCAGTTTGCTCGCTTCTGTCGGTCTGGCCATTGAATCGGCTGAACAAATGAGCCGCGCTGCCAGCCAGACGA
>JAGOKN010000057.1 GCA_017994575.1 Nitrosomonas sp. | reverse complement strand
GCTTGCCAAATATCAGTTTCTTTCGCCGCTTCGGAATAAATACCACATGATATTTACAATCCCAGCGCGTATGACTCAAACTTTGGTACTCCTTCATTTTTGACTCCTCGTCTCGTGGTTGGGACGAAAACGTTACGACGACTGCCGTAACGGTCAAACCTTTGGGAGTCCCCCGGCAAAGCCGGGGGTTTACCTATTATTAATTACGAACAGCGCATGGTATACCGCTCTAGCTAAAGCAGGATTGAAAGATTTTCGGTTTCATGATCTCAGGCATACCTGGGCTTCATGGTATCGTCAGGCTGGTACTAGCTGCGATGAGCTAAAGGGATTTCGGCGACTGGAAATCTCGGATCATGGTTGATCGCTTCGCCAAGTATGCAACCGAACATTTAAGGGTTGCAGCGGACAGAATCGAGAGTAGACGTGGTGGAGATACCATTGATCCGTCACGTTTTTGTCACGCTCAAAAATAAAAAAGGGGTTAGCGTTTAACTAACCCCCTGATTTTTTGGTAGGCCGTGCCAGATTCGAACTGGCGACCAACGGATTAAAAGTCCGCTGCTCTACCGGCTGAGCTAACGACCCAAAGCGCAAGATTATACCTGAATCAGTTAACGATAGAAATGGGTTTGTCGGATTGAATTCGATATTTATACTGAAGGATTAATCTTAAACGTATAAGTGTTCGATTCTGACTTGAATAATGTTCTATTGATCAATAAGATAATTCGATATGTGTTTTTCGGGAAATATTGAGTTGTTTTTTATTTGCTGAAAAGATTTATGATAAAAAGCGCCAAGCAGAAAATGTGGCGCCTTGCCCGAGTGGAGCGCCATCGGGTTTCTGGATATTCCATATGATGGCCTGATCAACCTGGAAACGTTTCCCAGTACTGGAAATTCTTACGCTGCGATAATCAGTAATATACCCTTGTGTTTTGGCTTGCTCCAGCATGCGTGAGCGTTCTTCGCGATTTATGGGTTCGGCGGTGAAGCGCGAGGGAGTCTGAGTGAACTGTTTCCAATCCATGATCCATAAATTCAGGGCGACCCGATTCCCGTAATTTAATATCGGATCATCTTCCAGCCCATGCGATACAACAATACAAGGGTTGCGAAATAGGCGTTCTGATTGTTCCAGCGATGTACCGGAGCGATCTATGAGTTCCTGTTTGACCCAATAGGCATAGCTATCCAGGAGATACTGGGACCATTGCACGATTTCTGGTTCTGTCCAATGGTTTTTTTGCATGTTGCTGATATTAAGAAGTTGGTTGTCAATGGACAATTAGTCTAGCGCAGGTTTTGGAAGCAAAGCAACTGCATATAGGAGATCTCTATAAGGGATAGTATGCTTAAAATTTGAGGATTGATCACCCATATCGATACGTCCTAATCCAGACAAACCGGGGGAATCTACATTATTAATCATGGTGCAAGACGCTGTCGTGCCAGCATTAACACCGGATTAACCAAGATTCCTGCATTCATTGATACCGATAAAAACGATCAAAAACAAACCACGCTGAATTCATTGCTGGGCTCTATTTACAATTTGATTAAGAAAGGCAAACGCAAGCCGCAGGATTTAATGCGTAATCTATCTAACGATAACAAGGAATTTCTCCAAAACAAAATAAAGAGCTATTTTGAGCAAGGTAGAAATTGCCCAAATATCGTTCAATTCACCATAAAAGTGTTGCAAGATGGCAACTTCTCAGCCAAAGAGAGTGGCACACCACAAAAGCTGATCGCCTTTTTGCATAGCATGATCAATCCATTGCACAGTTTTATGGTTCCAGGAGCGACGTGCGGTAGTACTAAGTCGCATTGATTAAATCGGCTACATGCTCTTCTAAAAATGCTACCGTAGATTAGGAAGATGGTTATGTGTTGCAGAAATATACACCGCACCAGCTAATGGATAGCGGAACAGCGATCGGTGGCATACAGCGTATATTAAAAAATCGGATGATAAGAGCATCGCAGCAAAAAATTCCAGGTTATGTAGAGGTCTTTGATATACTAGTTTTTAAAAGTTTTTTTAAGGATATTCCATTATGGAAGGTTGGTTAAAAGATGCTTATGAAGGTATTATTCCTTTTAGCATTCGGCAAGATATTAAAGGTTATACAAGAAAGAAACAGTATAAAGCTTTAAGACAGGAAGCTAATGCCAAAGGTTATTCCTTGAAACCATATGATGATTTTCATTGTATCTTTGTGCATATCCCCAAAACTGCTGGTATTTCTGTTTGTCAGGCGCTATTTGGTTGCCTTGGTGGAGGTCACCTTGCAGCGCGTACTTATCAGGTAATATTTGGAACTGAGCATTATAATCAATATTTCAAATTTGCTTTTGTCCGTAATCCTTGGGATCGATTATTATCTGCTTACACCTTTTTGAAAAAGGGAGGATTTAATGAACATGATCAAGTATGGGCTCGCCAACATCTCGAGAAATTTGAAAATTTTAATAATTTTGTCAAAGATGGATTGACCCCATCCAATATTTATCAGAAATTACATTTTATTCCTCAATGGGAGTATGTAGTGGATAGAAGTGGAAAAGTAAACTTGGATTACATCGGCAGATTTGAAACATTAGAAAAGGATTTCGAACTTTTGACTACAAGTTTGGGAGTATCGGCAAGTTTGCCAAAAACGAACACAAGTCCAAGGGAAAGAGACTATCGTAGTTATTATAATGATGAGAGTATTGAAATTGTTGCCAAATTATATTCTCGTGATATAGAGCTTTTCGGTTATTCATTTGAGGATAAAGGTGAAAGAAGTTGATTTTCTATTTTGCGATTTGACTCAACTTTCTGCATTGGAGCAATAAGCTGTTGTGGTTTTGTGTAAAAATCCGACATTTTTTGTTACTTATCGACAAAATAAGATTTGTTGTTGCTTTTTTTAGAAAGAATGTATGCATCGTACAATGCTCTACCTATTGATTGTGTTGTAGTTCACCCTGAAGCGTTCCGCCAAGTGCGTTACCTTCCACAGCCGGGTTTGGGTTTGATAAAGTCGCCAGATTTCCCAACGATCTAATAAAGTTAAGCAAGTGCTTTTATGTATGTTCATTTACAGTATTCTCCTGAATACTGTAAACAACGCTAGGAATTTTACAGCGCGTTCAGAGTGTTGCTGCGTTTTGGCCACGGGATAGCGACAAATCCTGCAAGAATCTCGTGAAAGGTGTGGCGGATGCCGTGTTTGGCGTTCTACCCAATGTTTCCGGATCTTTTCAGCCACTATTCCAGCGACTGGGGATTCGCTTTAAAATGGGGTGTTAATCAACAAAAGGCTCTAAAGTTTCAGAAATGAATCTAAGCAAGCAAATTCTGAAATAAACAACCTCGTGGCAAGACTACGGGAAATCACAAATTGATCATTATGTTAGAGCAATGTGGAGCTCCATTGCTGTGTTTCAATCAGGATTGTGATTTGGCAACCAAGTCAGCTTCTGTAAATCAATGGACATGGAAAAGGTGCTGTATTTCACTATTCCCATCAATCGAATCTAGATCAACTTGTTTTAATTAAACCTCCAGCCTACATCCGAAAGTGCAAACCACCATATACGGTGACGCCGGTATGATAAAGCGACCATGCATCAAAGCTGCGATCATTATTTATATTTTCTCCACGAACGTATAAATCAAGAGCTTTTGAAGCCTGATAAGTGCCTAATAGGCTAGCACGAATAGCATCCCCCGAGTGAAATCGCTCACCTGAACCATTAAAAAAATCGCTCCGATACTGCACTGTTGCGCGTAATGTCAAAGGCAGTGTAGATTTGCCCTTCCATTCTACCCAGTAACGTGCAGTGTGCTTTGGTCGCATGGCGATCAGTTGATTAGTGTCTAAATCTTCAGCTTGCTGATAGGTATATTCTGCGCCATGAACGACCGAATGGCTTAATTTTTGATTAACTGTACTTTCAACACCATAAATACGTGCATTAGGTATATTGATATAGGAAAAGAAACCTTGATTTGGATTGATCTCTAAATTGACCAAGCCATTAAAACGACCATAAAACCCCGTTACCGACAAATAAGTTTGACTATTAATTTGCCAATCGAAACCAGTTCCTGTATTAAAACCTTTCTCACGTGTAAGATTTGGATTGACTGTGATCGTGTTAAATAGCTCACCAAAATCAGGAGGTCTAAAATTATTGGCGGCTTTGGCACGCAATGTCAGCACATCAGTTACCTGCCAGCGGGATGAAGCATAAAATACAGGATGCAGGCCAAAACCTGAATGGTGTTCAATTCTAGCACCTGACTCCAAATAGATATCACGCCATTGTCCTTGTAGTTCTGTATACCCGGTAACCGTGCTGCGATTGGACCTAAGCCCTGGGTTACCCGGGTTATTTTGTTCGCCCCTTTCTTGCCTGATATGACTGCCCCAGATCCATCGTAAAGAATTACTGCCTTCGCTACCCATCAAACGCTGAATATTCCTCCAGTCGGCAAACATCAATTGTGTCGCAAAAGCAAATGGGTGGCCAGCTATACGAGAGCCAACCTCATTACGTGTAAAACCTAATTGCGTTGTACTAAACCAATTATCAGTCAGTTGTAGCGAAAGGGTTTTCTGGGTAAGCCATAGTCGGGAAGAAAACGAAGTATCCGGGGTATCGACAAAATTTGGCATTTTACCTGTACCACCCAGTTGAGGATCAAAATTATAATGCCCTTCACGATAAAGCGTACTCCCATCCAACAAGGCGTTTTGTCCCAAATTAAGGGTATAGCGTACAGTACCAAGACTATTATGTGCAGGATCACGCTCGTTATGACTTGGATTATTCGGTAGTGCGAAGTACGTTCCATTAAATAAATCTGTGCGACTACCCACCAAATTGATGTTCCCCCATTTTCCGGATAACCCTCCGGACACTGTTTCGCGCATTGTTGCTAAAGAACCCCCTTCAATGTGAAAACCCAGGTTATTACGATGTGCTTGACGGCTGCTGAGGCGTATTGCACCGTTTATACCTTGCAAGCTTTGGTATGCGTGATCAGCCCCTGATATAACTGAAATACCGCCGATTGCCTCACCAGAAATCGCACTCAACCAGTTTTCTCCAGGAACTGTTGATAACAAAGGCACACCATCAAAGGTAATGGCATTCTGACCAGCAGTTACGCCGCGTAGCTGAATAGCCCCCCCCCAGTCGGCCTTCGCCTGACCCAAGTATTGAGATGCCAGGTCGTCCGCGCAGATGCTCAGAAACATTTCTCTGGATAGAACGTTTCAATTCTATTTCTTTAACTTGAATAGCTGCATCTTTGTTAGATGGTTGCCACAGATCAAATTTTTCAGCCTTAGTAGTAATGGTTGGCAGCACGGATGTTTTCACATCACTTGCCAAAACAAGCCTAGATAATGAAGCATGCACTATTATTAAATAAAATAACCAGGCTTTCTTCATTAAAGAACGTGACTCCTAAAAATATAGGAAGCGCATGAATGTAAGGCGCAAAGAAAATATGGTCTTTCTTACAACATAGAAATTGAGATGAAAAACGTATTTTTAGAGAGATCTTTTTTCTTGGTTAAGGATAAACACAACACCTGTTCTTACCGAGAGCCTTGGCTTGAAGCATTGCTTTATCAGCTTTGTCTAATAACTGATCTGCCGTTGTCGTTTTTTCTTTTTGATGATAGTGAACTGCGCCAATACTTACTGAAACACTTACCTCTACAGTATCAATCGTTACTGGCATGCTCACAGATTCCAATAATCGCTTAAATAAGAATGACGCTATTGATAGTTCTTTTATGTCGCTGAGTATTGCCGCAAACTCATCACCTCCTATTCGGGCAATCGTGTCAATTTCGCGCATAGCAAGCCTTAATCGATCAGCAGTTACCTGTAACAGCTGGTCACCTACCTTGTGGCCATAGGTATCATTGACGTATTTAAAACCATCTAAATCAAGATACATCACCACAAAATATTGTTCATGACGTTCTGCTTGATTGATCATTTGATTTAATCGATCAATAAGCAATGATCTAGTAGGTAAGCCCGTGAGGAAATCATGGTATGCGTCGTGCTCCAGTTTTTTATATCTTTCTTTTTGTTCAGTAATATCCTGGAATGATATAAGGTAATTATTCTCGATGAGAGCCGTTGAAATAACCATGATCCTGACAGCTCCATTCTTGCAGTGGAGAGAATGTTCTGAAGGATTTTTCTCCACTTGAATAGAAGCATGCTTATCTTGTGTTATACAACCCTCTATCTCCCTGGAGATCCAGTGGTAGCAATTCGTGTCAGGGAAGACAAGGCGACACCAGTGGTTTATAGTTGGTGCGTCTTTAATTTCATAGCCAATAATCTGGCGGTATTTTGCATTGACAAGTACAAATTCCTTATTTGCATTGACAATCGCAAGGGGCATTGCTGCTATTTCAAAAAGTTGATGAAAAGCTTTATCACTCAACGTAGATTTCGCAACGGGTGCCGTGTATCTGGCGGTTTCCAGAAATAAACCGATAAAAACTGATGATTCGTTAGAATCATTATGTGCTAATTTAATCAACGCATCTGTTTGTACATCTTTACCAGTAAGAGTAATGTACCGTTTTTCTAGTCGAGAATAAGATCGTTTTCTTGCGACAAACTGTTTATACCTTTCAATCTCTACTTTTATCTCTTCATGATAGCTAAACTGAACAGTGTCGACCCCGATGAGTTCACAAGATCTGCAACCTAATATGTGGGCATAATGCTCATTGGCATCAAGAATATTGCCTTGAATATCCGCAATGGCAATACCTAAATTATTTTTTTTATGAGCCTCTTGAAAATGATTTCCTCCTACTTGCAATAAATCATCCACATGCTTGTCAATAAATGCTGTGTTAGTGAACATAGGCGCACCCTTTCTTTCTATGAACTGATTCATAATCATTTAATGAGGTAGGGGAAATACAGTATTTTTCCTCAAGTACTTAATTTACAGAAAGTTAGTTTGGTTGTCCAGAGGGTTAAAGGTCAGCCCAGTGATAACGAGGATTGAAAGAAGCGAGTACGGGGTCAAGTTGGTTCAAAAAGATCAAAGGAAGTGCTGATTAATTCGCTTTCTTAGACTATACCTTAATTATAATTAATGACTTGAGCGTTAAAAATTCTTGAAAATCGAATAAATCAACACTTCCCAAAGATTTGCGCATGTGCTTTAGGCGGTGCCCAGGCAGGTAAGCCGAGATGGTTTAGAATTTTAGTTCATTTCTCAATACACAATTGCATATCAAAAATTCATTATTGGCACGATATATGCTTTTGTAAGAAGTGCAGTAAGAAAAAGGCAAACTCTGTGAAAACAGAGGACGCAAAGTCACTGATCTAACGGGCAAGAGCCCTATGATGGCAGGACTGCCAGATAACGCGATTCGCTTCAAGCGCGTGCAGAATTTATAGAGACAGGTACGAGCAGCCAATCTTGACGCGTTATCAATGCAGTTCCGTCCTTTTAACAATAAGGAGGAATGAGAAATGAGTATCAACAATCAAGCTTTAATTACCTTGGAGATAAAAGAGAATATTAGTAGGCTTATTAATACAATATTCTGTATTAGTGTTAATTTTATTAGAAACAAGATAATTTTATATTACTCAAATGCGATTAAACAAATATATCGGCTATTAGTTACTTTGTTTGTTTTGGTAAGTATGATTTTAATTCCGGGAGGGTTAGCGCAATCTGAGGTGTTACCAGTAACAGGCTCAATTAAATGGCATCCTGGTCATTACTATTTAATTATGAGTTTTGGTAAAGATAAATCATGGTATATGGATCAGGTGTACAGAGAACTTAAATCAACTCCCGCGTTGCGTGGAATACAAGTCCGTTTTTTATGGTCAGAGATAGAAAAATCAGAAGGTGTCTATGACTTCAAAGTCATCGACCAATTGCTTGCTGGACTATCTTCACGTGGGAAACGTCTTGTCCTTCAAGTTCAAACAAAATCATTCAATCCTGACTGGAAGCTTATACCTGATTACCTAAAAACAACCCAATATGAAGGTGGGCAATTTGCTTTTAATTCTTATAATCAATCAACAGTTGATGGATATAATATTAAGTTATGGAATCCTCAAGTTCGCGATCGATTAATTGCGCTTTTTCGAGAATTAGGAAAGCGTTACAACTCTCACTCATATTTTGAAGGTGTCGGTATGATTGAAACGGCATTGGGAAATCCAGCAGATCCTTTATCAACTACTCAAATTGAGGGATTTTACAACAACCTTATGAGCGTACACCAAAATATGCGATTGCACTTTCCTAACACGATGACGATTCAGGAAGTCAATTATCCGCGACCCAAGCTCGAATTTATTGTTGGAGGGCTTAGAAATATGGGTGCAGGGCTGAGTGGACCGGATATTCTTATAGAGGATCCCGGATTGTTATTTGAAGGATCAGAATACTCTCCAAAAGGAATTTATCCTTATTATCCAGAAGTCGCTGGAACTATACCAATAGCTCCTCAAGTGATGGGAACAAACTATAGGAATACTCGAGCTGATGGAACAGGGTATCAGCCTACTGTTACTGAATTACTGACTTTTGCAAGAGATCGCCTGAAATCTAATTACATCTTCTGGTTACGGGATTCAGTGTACTATCCTCGGGTGCTAGAGATGTTGAATTGGAGCACTCAAAAAAATGATCTTACGGGCGCAGGCGGACTAAATTCAACTTGTCCTACAGCTTTTGCCTCTTGTATCAAATAAGTATTGTCTTACAAATCTATGGAGCGAGGCGCACAATCTCAACATATGCGCCTCACATCTAATAGTTTTCATTTTTGTGATACAGATTCTGTGGGATGAGAAGGTTAGGAGTTGAAACAAATAACCGCTTATGAGAGACTTATTATGTTAACTAGATTTGTTGAATAATTAAAGTTGGAATATTAAAAGAAAAGATGACATCTTCAACATCCAATCAAATTGAAAAAATTTCAAAAGATAATTTTCGTGTACTGTACATATGTTCTGCCGCTCGTTGCGGATCCACCTTGACTGATATGTTTATAGGTGGGCACTCTCAAGCAACTTCTTTAGGAGAAATAAATTTTCTGGGAAGAGCCATCGGTCTAAATGAGGAATGTAGTTGTGGTGAAAAACTACGCAATTGTCCACAGTGGGGCAAAGTTTTCGATAAAATTCGCGTATCACGAAACATAGATCTTATTAAAGATCCTAACGCATTTAAATTGTGGGATATTCTTGCTTATAACAAAATTGATCAGCAGCAGACACATACATATCGTATGGCCATTTTCTTACGCAAAGCGTGGATGAGGACTCGAGACCACTTGCCCACCTTTCTTCGTGAATTAACCCCGATACCACCAGAGCTAAATAAAGCACTTAATAATAAAATGGATTTATATCGAGCAATTGCTCAATACTGGAATAAATCTATTATCATTGATTCATCGAAAAATTTTCGTGAAGCTATCGAGTTGCATCGACGCTGGCCAGATGCTGTTAAAGTGATACTGCTGACACGTGATGGTAGAGGCGTCTATCTTTCTCGTCGATCTAGTGGACATAGTCAGTTTGATAGCGTAAATATCTGGTTGAGTTACTATCGTCGGGCTCTTCCTTTGCTAAGGAGGCATATTGCTTCCGATAGTCTACTCAAAATAAGATATGAGGATTTGGCATCTGATCCAGATGCAACAGGACGTGTCTTATGTAATTTCGCTAATATCCCTTTTGAATCAGGAATGCTTGATCTGAAGCAAGCGACCAGACACCTTGTCAGTGGCAATAAAACACGTTTTGCTCCTGGAAAAGAGATCAGCTTAGACACTCGTTGGCAAACAACTCTCAATGGTGCTGAGCTGGATTTCTTTACACGAACTGGCGGAGAAATGAATAATCAATTGGGTTATCGTTAGCGCTTTATAAAAAAATGGAGATAATGAGAAGATATTTCATAGTTAATGATTACATTAAATATCCTGTAGTGAGAAGTATTTACGCATCCAATACTTTCTAGGGATAGCATCAACTAAGTGCGAATGTGTTAACGTATATCGACTCAATATTGATGCAAGGTCTTATTGTTCCAAAATATTTCCTACACTGATTAGGTCATTCGTGTAACTAGTAACTATCTAGGCACATACTGAAGAATATATTTATCATTCAATATAAGTATATGAACACAATTAAGCTCAGGCCCTCAAAGATAGTCTATCCAAGACACTGCCTAAGGTAAGAAATTGGATTCAATATCTTGAAAAAAAGAATAAATTTTTAATTACTTATACTAAGGAAACGCTGATTAATTCGGCGAACGACATGAAGCACGAGGCGCATGGAACGCAGCAATCGAGACATATCAATATGATAAACAAGGGAGCGAGTACCGCGCAACGAAGTGATTCGCTCGTACAGTCAATTAATCAGCGTTTCCCTAATAGTATTTAGTATCTTAGATATTCGTGTATCTAATATATCAAATTCTCATCGCAAATCTGTAGAGAAATTATCATGAAGATGCTTTATATTGTAGAGGATCGGTTTCCGCCCTTCCGAGCAGATGTGGTGGAATTATTCGCCAAGCAGATGTCCGCGCGTGGTCATCAAATCAATTGGTTAATGCAGCGTGGGCCGGATGCCCTCAATATAACCTCACCTACAAACTGGTTGGGCAATACTGTACATCTAACCACACAGCATAATAGACACAAGGGCCTTTTAGGCCGCATATTAAATAATTTGCTAGACATGTGGGGAGATTTTATGATCCTTCCATTGGCTTTCAAAGAGAAGTACGATGTCATTCAAGTACGCGATAAGTTCTTTGCTAGCTTGATTGCTTGGCTGGCTGCACGTTTAACAGGAGCTCATTTTACTTACTGGATGTCCTATCCATTCGCAGAGTCGAAGCTACATCAAGCACAAAATCGTCTGGTACCTCATCATCGCCTTGTTTGGTTCAAAGGAAAAATTATCCAAATTTTACTTTACAAGGTAATTTTGCCATTAGCTGATCACATTTTTGTACAGAGTGAGCGCATGAAAGAAGATGTAGCGCATCAAGGTATTTCTCCTTTCAAAATGACATCTGTTCCTATGGGAATTCGTGTCGAACAAGTAGGTAAGGCCGAGGATGCCATTGCACCGAATGTATTTGCTCCTGTATTACTGCATCTTGGAACCATTATGCAGTTACGTCAATCAGAGATGCTAGTCCGAGTACTTCGGCGAGTGCGAGAATATTATCCTCATGCTCGTTTACTCTATGTGGGAGAGGGACAATTACCTAATGATCGGCAGGCAGTGGAGAATGAAGCAATGCAACTGGGATTATCAACTGCCGTTAGCATTACTGGTTTCCTACCCATGGAGCAAGCCTGGAAAAAGGTAAAGCAAGCTGATATCTGTATATCTGCTATAGCTCCAATACCTGTTTTCCTGGCTTCATCTCCCACTAAACTAATTGAGTATATGGCAATGGCCAAATGTATTGTTGCCAATGAAATTCCTGAACAATGTCATGTAATGGAAGCAAGCGACATAGGTCGCTGCATACCTTGGGATGAACAAGCTTTCGCTGACGAGATTCTCAACTTACTTAGAGACCCTGAGCATGCACGGATGATGGCAGCAAAAGGACCAGACTGGGTACGTGCTCACCGCACCTATGATGTGATTGCCGATTTGGTGGAATCACAATACCGGAAACTTCTGGGTTCGATGATTTGAGTAACCCTAGTCTTTATTCCGGAAAACGTTTTCGTCAAGCTATTCAGCATTTCCTATTAGGACGAACTGCGCAAGCTGCAGCATCTTTCATTTTGATGCTTTGGCTCGTACGCTTGTTAGTACCCGCAGACTACGGTGCTTATATGGTATTGTGGGGCATGGTGGAAATGATGGTGCCACTGAGTTCTTTAGGTATGTTGGAAGCAGTAAGACGCTTCTTGCCAGAATTGGCCGCGCGTGGAGCACCAGGTGTACTCATAAGATTTGTTCGCTGGATGACATTAATCCGCTTGGCTATTTTAGTTATCTGGGCTTTGTTAGCTACCACTTTATGGCCTGATGTTGCTGCATGGATGGGTTTCAGCACGTCACAACAAGATACCAGCTTGCTGGCAGTTGGGCTCATCATAACTGTTATCGGTTTTCGGTATGCTTCAGAAATGCTCGAGTGCTTATTGGAGCAAAGATGGTCTCAGTTGGTTCATGCTTTTTTGCCTTGGGGGCGTTTAGCAGGCGTAGCAATCCTAGTAGCGACTGATGATTTAACTTTAGAGCGATTAATATGGGTAGATCTAATCGTATCCCTGAGTTGTTTCTTGCTAGCTGAATTTTTTCTGATTCGTAAACTGCGCGACCTGCCTGGCACAGGTGACTATCAAGTGAGCGTATCTGAAATCGCCAGCTTTGCTTGGCACATGACGGGAGTTGTTCTACTTTATGCTATATCTAGTACTGGCGCGGTTCGCATTCTCGTAGCTAGAACTCTAGGACTTGAAGCTGCGGGCGTATTTGCCTTTCTGCAGCAACTGCTAATGATCGTTGGACGATATCTACCCGCCAACCTATTAGCTAACATCATTCGACCCATGTTAATTTCCCGTTATGCAGTTGGTGAACTGGATACTGTTAATCAAGGTATCGCATTGCTGTGGAAAATTAATCTACTCATTATTGCTGCAAGCATGGCAGTAACATGTGTGGCAGGAGATACTTTCATCTTAGTGGCAAGCAGTGGGCGTTTTGCAGATGCAGGTATGGTTATGCTGATCTTGCTATTGGGCTTAGGGGCGACCAGTCAAGGTCAATTAGTTAGTATGGCCATGCAGATTTTTTCTTATACTCGTCAGCTTAGGTACTTCAGCATATTGTCTGTGCTGACACCATTAGCGGTTATAGTAGGATCAAATTGGGGGTTGATTGGGGTATCTAGTGGCATCGTACTCAGTGTATGGTTGTTAAACAGCGTAACCTTGACCTGGTTACGTCGTCAGGCTGGGAATATTGCATTCGATTGGTCAGGTGTTGCACGCGGCCTTAGTTTGGCTGTATTACTGACAGGTATCGGTTGGGTGGTTGAATATGAATTTGGACCATGGTGGGCTGTAACTTTAGTGTTACTCGTCTATGGATTGGGGTTAGCTCTGGTAAAACCACTCAATCAATCTGATATTGAATTACTAAATCGAGGGTTACGACATCGAGCTCGCTTTTTTATACCCTTTGCACGAAAAAACTCATAGCAATACCGTTCTATAATTACCGGATGATGCAAAGAAAAAACAATTTCTTAATTTTAGTGACGATAAAACTAAATATGTTTATCTTGCTGGAACATTTTAAGAATTGTATTCATTTTTTGCATCCTCATAAAGTGCTAGTAGTGATGAAAAATCAATAAATAAAAACCACCTATATGAATATAAATAAAGAGAAAATAAAGGCTTTACATATCATTAACGGAGAGTTTTTTTCTGGAGCTGAGAGAGTTCAGGATGTTTTAGCATTACGCTTGCCAGATTATGGCTATGAAGTCGGTTTTGCTTGTGTAAAACCGGCAAAGTTCTCAGCATACCGAAATTCGACCGTGCCATTATTCGATATACCTATGAAATCGAAATTTGATCTGGCACCGGCATGGAAAATTGCACATATCGTTAAACAGAATGGTTATAGATTATTGCACACGCATACTCCTCGCGCTGTTTTAGTAGGGCGAATAGCAGCTTGGTTGGCTGGCGTGCCATTAATACATCACGTACATAGTCCTACTACAAGGGATACGGAAAGTATTTGGCGCAATCGCAAAAATGCAATTATAGAAAGATTAAGTTTAATTGGGGTTGCACAATTAATTCCAGTATCAAAAAGCCTTGAATCTTATCTGAAGAAACAAGGGTGGTCATCTACTAAAATTACTATGGTGGCTAACGGAGTAGTAACACCCGGCTCTTTACCTGATCGATCTCCCCCCGGATCAGAATGGATTATCGGTAGTGTCGCGCTCTTTCGTCCACGTAAAGGCGTGGAAGTACTGATCCAGGCTTTATCAAATCTACGCCAGATGGGAAAAGTCGTACGCCTGCGGGCAGTGGGTCCATTTGAAACTAAAGATTATGAAGAAACCATCAAAGAAATGGCTGCACACCTTGGTGTAGCAGATATGATCGACTGGATTGGTTTTGCTCAGAATGTAAATGCCGAATTTGCAAAAATGGATGTATTAGTTTTACCCAGCCTCTTTGGTGAAGGTATGCCAATGGTAATATTGGAGGCTATGGCAATGGGAGTGCCAGTAGTTGCATCAGATGTGGAAGGTATCCCTGAAGTATTACAGCACGGACATACCGGTTTAGTAGTACCCGCTGGAGATGCGGAGCAGCTTGCTAACGCATTATCCAATCTAATCAATAACAAATACGATTGGACTGCTATGCGCGCAGAAGCATATAGTTTGCAAGTGAAGAGTTTCTCGGATCACAGTATGGCTGCTGGAGTTGCTCGTGTTTATAACAGAATCCTGGCTATATAAGGATTATGCAGCCTTAACAGCTATCAATCATTGAAGCGGGAAAATTTTATGAACCATATTTCTCTGTTCGGTTTGAGTATTAGTGACACAACGTTAATCGATGCGAGTGCAAGTGCTGTGAATGACGCCAAACTAGGAATACAAAGGAAAATCTACTTCATCAATGCTCATTGTATTAACGTGGCTGCTTCAGATATCAATTACCTCAATGTGTTGCGAGAAGATGCTTTGCTATTTGCAGATGGCAGTGGCATGCGATTGGCTTCTAAATTAGCGGGTTTCTCACTTAAGGATAATGTGAATGGAACAGATTTATTTCCACTAATTTGCCATGATGCTGCAATCTCGGGAATTAAATTAGCGTTGCTTGGTGCGCGTCCAGGAATTGCAAAGCGCTGCGCAGATAATATGAAAAATCAATTCCCTAACTTGCAGATTGTCTGGATTCACGATGGTTATTTCACTGCAAACGATGAAACAAAAATAATTGAATCCATCAATAGCAGTGGAGCTCAAATCCTCTTTGTTGCAATGGGAGTACCTCTACAGGAGCTCTGGATTGATCGCAATGCCGAAAAGTTACATGTACCAGTTATACTGGGCGTCGGAGCACTGTTTGACTTCTATTCGGGAACTATACCACGTGCACCACAACGATTGCGACAGCTAGGTTTAGAATGGTTATTTCGTTTCGTCATAGAGCCCAGAAGAATGTTTGCACGATATATTTTGGGTAACCCAGTATTTATCGTGCGTGCTATATGGCGACGTATGCGAAGCCAGAAATTCTTACAAGAAGCGCCACTAATCAACAGCATAGAAAGTAAATGACAATAATCAATTTGATTGAATGTGTTAAGACTCAGTGTTAAGAATATACATATGAAAGAAATATCCGAAATCGGCTTGGCCAACTTCATAATCGCAGGCACAGAGAAGGCTGGCACAACTTCCGTGTTCACCTACTTAAGCACACATCCCTCAGTTTGCGGTTCAGTTGTCAAAGAAACGGACTTTTTCCGTAATGCATATACTGGCGATCGAGAAAAAGATATTACTAATTATGCAAGTTTCTTTGAAAACCACTCACATGAGAAGCCAATCATAATGGAAGCCTCACCGGGTTATCTTGGGAGTGGAGCAGAGGTGGCAGCCCGCATTCACTCATTGATACCCAATACTAAGCTGTTGTTCATTCTAAGAAATCCTATAGATCGAATGTACTCATCATTCAATTTTCATGTTAGCAAACTGAATCTCAATGCAAATTTAAGTTTTGAGGAATACATCAACAAATGTATCGACTATGACTTAGGAAATAAATCACCTGCTGAATTAGATGTTGGAGAGTGGTATTTAAAAGTGATCAGCTATGGTCGATATGTCGATTACCTCAAATACTATTATCAGAGATTCCCAGAAAACCAAATTAAGATATTGTTTTTTGAAGACATGAATCGTGATACATTGAACTTCATGCGCGAATTGTGTGATTTTCTTGAGATCTCATCAGATTATTTTGAAGATTATAACTTCAAGAAGATTAATGTCACTTACGAAAGCAAAATGAAATGGCTGCATAAGTTGGCGGTGAATCTTAATTCAAAATCAGAACGATTTCTGAGGCAACGGCCCAATCTGAAGCAATTTATAGTGAGTTTATACAAGAAAATTAACCAAGCCAGGGAAGGATATAATGATATGTCAGAAGAGAGCCGATACAGGCTTATAGAATATTACAAACCGAGTATTGATGCACTGCAAACATTAATTGGTACAAGAAAAACACCTTGGGATATATAAAGAACTCGGCCGCAAGCGACCGAGTTTTAGAAGAGTGGCAGTTGCCCAAACCTCCCTTCCATTTCATCCATCACTTTGAGTTGATTTTGTACATACTGACGAATAACCTCCTCGTTAGCGTTACCTATAGTTTCAGCAAAATAGCTTTGTGTCCACAACTTACCTCCCCAAAAATATTTTCTCTTTATCTCTGGGCGTATACGAAAAAATTCTCGAGCTGATATGCTTTTTATTACTTACATAACATATGCTGGTGAAATCTTCGGATCCGTTCTTACCTACCATATGGATGTGATCCACTGGAATCTCTAATTCCACAGTATGCGTCTAACGCTACTATCTTTTAATTTTCTATTATAGTGATTCAATGAATTTAGGTGCCAAAGGTAACAACTCGTCGATACGATTATTTGGCCAGATTGGCAGTTTTGTGAGGGTATCTTTAAGCCAGTCGGATGGATTAAGGCCATTGAGTTGAGCAGTACCCAATAGAGTTTGAATAGCTGCTGCACGTTGGCCTGCACGCTCTGAACCGGCAAATAACCAATTCTTTTTTCCAATTGCGATAGGTCTAATAACATTTTCTACGGGATTGTTGTCAATGGGCAGGTGGCCGGTTTGTGCATAGCGAATCAGGCTGGCCCTGGAGTTGCGTATCCCTCCAACCCCACCACCTACCCACATTCCTTCAACAATGCTTCAATAGCCTCTGGTGCGAACGGCAGCAATTCATCAATCCGGCTGTTAGGCCAGGTGGGGAGATTATCGAGGGTGTCGGCTAGCCATTGTGCGGGGTTGAGGCCGTTGAATTTGGCGGTTCCGAGTAGGGTTTGGATGGCGGCGGCACGTTTTCCGGCGCGCTCAGAACCGGTGAACAGCCAGTTTTTCTTGCCGAGCGCGATGGGGCGAATAGTGTTTTCGACGGGGTTGTTGTCAATCGGCAGATGTCCGCTGCTGGCGTAGCGGATTAGGCTTTGCCAGCGCTTCAAGGTGTAGTCGATGGCTTTGGCAGTACCGCCGCCATCGGCGGTTTGAGCGCGGGTTTGCAGTAACCAGTCGTGCAATGATTGCAGGATCGGTAGGCTTTTTTCTGCACGTAGTTGCTGCCGGGCTTCGGTCGATAAGTGCTTGCCTTCGGCTTCGGCGGCGTAAAGTTTGCCGATGTGTTGCAATGCTTCGAATGCAACGGTACTGGCGTTGGCCTGATGCAGATCGAAGAATTTGC
>JAGOKN010000056.1 GCA_017994575.1 Nitrosomonas sp. | reverse complement strand
ATACATAGGGAAATCGGTGTTTGATGCTGCGCCAATCAATCGTGTCCGGGTCGATGGCTTCCGCATTGCGATCGTGATTCGGAAAAATTTTCATATTGATCGAAGTAAAGTGACTCGGATCGCTTTGTTGTTTCGGCAGCAGATCTTTACGCGCAATGCTGTCAGGAACATTCCAATAGGGATTTAGAACCATATGCGAGAGTGCGCCATTGAAGCTGGGTGTTGAGCGATAATCTCGTCCAACGATAATCTTCATGCTGAGCACAGGTTCGCCCTGCTCAGTCGCGGTGAGCCGGAAACCGGCCGTATTCACCAATAAATAACGTTTGCCCAGATCTTTGGGCAGCCAGCGCAGGCGTTCCATGTTGATGCGCAATTGGCGTATTTTCCAATCCAACGGGATGTTCAAGGCACGCAGCGTATTTTTTCCGATGACACCGTCGGTGTTTAAGCCGTGCTGGGCCTGGAAAGCCCGAATGGCAACGACTAGTTCATCGTCATAGTGCGGGTTTTTACTGGGAGTTACATTATATTCGGCGATACTATCAGCCGCATAAGCTTGTGCGATGCGCTGGCGAATCAGCGCAATGATTGCATCGGTTGTGCCCGGTTTAAGCGATGGGGTGTCAGGAATATGCACCCATTCGGTGTGATGGTCGTGGAGCTTCTGATAACGCGCTAGCGTCTGTTTCAGTAATTGATAACTGGATTGCTGTGGTGCCAGATTATGCAGTGATGACTGCAAACGGTCATTTTTGATGGCATCCTGCAAGAAATTGACGGCATCAAAAGTGGTTTGCGGAATGTGCCAATCCGCATCAGCCTTGGTGGCTGTAAGTCGGCCACGCGATAAATCCCGTGTCAGTGACAGCAGTGCATGAGTTGTGCGTATTTCCAATTCAGTCGTTGCTTGCAAAGATCGATCGGGTTGCTGTTGCAGTTGTTGCAACTGATGCCGTTGATAGTCGTTGCTGTTCAAGCCTTCCGTGTCTGCGGTTGCGATGAAAGCCAGAGCTATTTCAAGTCGGGAGGATTCCGGGACGATCCAAATGGGTTGGTGCTGTCGGGCTTTATAGAATCGTTGTAGATTGGCGATCTCTGTGCTGGTAAAACCGAACAAATTGGCTTCTGACAATCGCTGCTCTAGTGCTTTGGCATCGATGGGCAGCGCATGGGAAACAGATGAGTTCAATGCAATGAATGCGCAACAAAGCAACCACAGCGTGAGTACAAGGGATTTTAGTTTATAGTGCGACAAGTATGTTTCCTTTGCTTTTTCTGAGTTTTTATCGAAGAAATTGCCGGGATTTTATCATCAATGCTGGTTATCCCAGCATGCTGATGAGGCCCAGCAGATAGTGCTGCTGGGGGCTTGGTGGCGGCGTGATTTATATCCATCCTTCCTGCAGCATGACGCTGCCCACTAGATGTATAGCTGCTTCGGAAGTCAGGGCAATGTCAACGGCCAGCCATCCACGATCTGCTTGCTGATTATCCAAACGTGATAATTGTTCGCTTAATTCTACGTCAGTTGCGGATCGCCCTAGCGTCTGCGCATAGAGGGTTTGAACATAATCCGCATCAGATAGATTATTCGAGTCAGCCTGCTGCTGAAACCAATCCAGGATGAGATCAGGATCTGTTTCATCATTCAGGATTTCCTGCCCTAATCGCCATTCATCGGAGGTGGCGTTGCGATCAAAGAAGCTATGCATCAGGCGCGCCAGGACTGCTTCTACGGTGTTATGTGCGATGATTACGGTTTCGCCGCTATCAAAAGCGATCACTTCAGCATTTTTCAGGCTCAACATGGCGCCATCGGTCAGGCGAGTGAGTTCCAGGCGATCATCGGCAGATTCAAGGTGCACATCCTCGCGGCCATCCAACATGCGCAAGACATCATGACCCGCACCTCCGTCAGCGTTCAAGGACAATCCCAGTGGCAAATACCCTATATTGTTGTCAGCGCCGGCGGTGATTTCACGCGCCACATTTAATTGAAGAATATTGGGATTAATATCCAAGCCGGCCAGTAGCTCGCCAGGGGTTTTGTTTTGTAAATCTACTGTTTCAGGAAGGCCGTAAAAGACAGCCAAAATATCTTCGGTATCAGCGCCTACCCAGTTTTGCACGGCGCTTGCTTCAGCTACTGTCAAATCTCGTTGTAACCAAGTCTGGGCCAAATGGTGTGCCACCGCTTCAATGGTTGAATGGGCAATGACCAGATTGGGCCCGCTGGCAAAGCGAATCAACTCAACATCAGTCAGTGTATCGATTTCGCCATTATTTTGTGTCAGAGTGACTACGCCATCCTGTGTTGTAATCTGATAATCCGATAACTGACCGACCTGGATAGCTTGATCAAAACCCAGTCCACCATTAAGTTGATCGTTGCCGGTACCGCCGGTCAAGGTATCGTTAGCGGTGCCGCCGAAAACAATGTCATTGCCTGCCTCACCAGCGGTTTGATCGCCACCGCCTAAACTGCCGATGGTGTCTGCGCCATCGCCGCCAAACAAAATATCATCGTCAGCGCCCAGCACGATGTATTGATTCTGATCATCGCCGACTACAAAATTTTGATGACTGCCGCCAACTATCCGGGCAGCTCCAATAATCGCGGCAAAGGCGACATTATCCAACTGAATCAGAGTGCCGGAAGGGAGGTTGCTGACATCGATGATCAAGGCCTGCGGGCTGCCGTCATCCAGATTCGAACCAGTGATGATAATGGGAATATTCGGTGCCTGAGTGTTGCTGGCGGATAGCGTGATGGCTTGCACGATAATCTGCGCATCATTCGGCAATGAAGCCAGGAAATTCTTGGCATGATTGATGGCTGCCTGGTGAGATGGGCCATTGCCGCTGGCTGATTGCTCGATGTATTGGGTCAAGTGAGTGTTTGCATCTTGCTGAGTCAGCGGACCGGGGCTGCCTGTGCTGCTTAATCCCACGCCGATTGGCAAACTGGTAGTCAATATGGCATCGCCATTTGCGCTGGAAACGATAGGAATATCAGCATACTGTCTGAATAAGCTGCTGGAATCATCTTGTCGACTGGCATCGATGAGAGGAATCGTTGTGACGACCGTGCCATCGGATTGCGTACTGCGATTAATCGTTACGCCATCCAGGGTAGTGAAAACTGGTTCAGGATCCGGATCGCCGCCACCGCCTCCTGAAGATGCCCCCGCAACGGTTGCAGTAATGCCATTTGCGGTAAGATCAGCAACCGTTGCACCCGCATCCGCGCCAGCTGCCCAGTCTTCCGCCGCCGCCAGATTGTAGATGGTGGCATCGGTCGAAGATGTGCCGCTTTTGTTGAGAATTAGATTGACTGCAGCTTTATCAGTCGCGCTCAAGGTAAGCGTGAATGACGTACCGGAAGTGATGTCGACATTAGCGGTGTCAGTTAATGTGTGGGTGGCGCTACCATCGCCGGTTAGCGTGAATTTGTTGGCAACGATGTCATTGGCTGAGCCACCGCTTTTTAGAAAGCCAGTGCCGGTGACGACTAATGCGCCCGTGCTAGCGTTATACGTGGCTGATGTGATGGTTGGTGCTACGACACTGGCAGCGGTGATGCCGTTTCCGTTGATATCGGCGATAGTGACAGTTGAGTCGGCGCCCGCCGCCCAGTCTTCTCCTGCCGCCAGGTTATAAGTGGTGCCGCCAGTCGAGGATGTGCCGTTTTTGTTGATGATTTGATTGACAGCCGCTTTGTCGGCACTGCTCAATGTCATGGTGAATGCCGTGCCGGAAGTGATCTCGATATCGGCGGAATCTGTCAATGTATAGGTATTGCCGTCTTCTCCGGTAAAAGTGAATTTGGAGGCATCGATATCATTCGTGGCGCCATTTGCTTTCAGGAAGCCGGTGCCGGTTACCACCAGCGCACCAGTATTGGCGTCATAAGTGGCTGATGTAACGTTTGGTGCTGCGACATTGGCAGCGGTGATGCCGTTGCCGGTGGCATCTGAGGTATCGCCACTGGTGGCATTGGTGCTCCAGTCATCGGCTGCGGCCAGATTATACGTGGTGGCTCCGGTGGATGCCGTGCCATTTTTATTGATGATTGGGTTTATGGCCGCTTTGTCGGTGGCGCTCAGTGTGATCGTGAATGCCGTGCTCGAACTGATTTCAATATCGGCGGAGTCGGTCAGTGTATACGTGGAGCCACTTTCGCCCGTGAGGGTGAATTTTGATGCATCGATATCTGCCCCGCCGCCGTTGGCTTGCAGGTTTGTTGCGGCTACGGCTAGCATACCTGTGGCTGCATCATAGGTGGCCGATGTGATTCTCGGATTAATCGACACTGTAACTGCATTGGCGGCATCGCTGATGTCAGTCGCTGAATCGGCGCCGCTCAGCCAGTTATCGGCCGCGGCCAGATTATAGGTCGAACCGCCGGATGAAGCCGTGCCGGTTTGGTCCAGTAAGGCATCGACACTGGTTTTGTCCGCTCCTGATAAGGTGATGCTGAACGACGTGGCGGAAGTAATTTCGACATCCGATGCGCTTGTCAGCGTGTAAGTGGCATTGGCTACGCCGCCGGTGAAAGTGAGCGTGGAGATGTCAATATCGTTATTAGCACCGATTTTGTTGAACAGATGCGTGCCGGTAACTACCAGGACACCTGTATCGGAATCGTAAGTGGCGGACGTGATCGTGGGTGTCTGCACATTGCTGACCGTAATGCCGTTACCCGTAAGGTCGGCGATCGTGACGGAAGCTGCGGTTCCGGTCATCCAATTTTCAGCCGCCGCGACATTGTAGGTGGTTGCGCCGGAAGAAGCCGTGCCGTTCATATTCAGCAAACCGTGTGCTACCAATTGATCGGCGGTATTCAGCGTGACGCTGAAAGCGGTTGCCGAATTGATTTCGACATCCGATGAAGTTAACGTGTAACTGCCGCCTTCGCCGGTCAAGGTCAGCAGGGAGACGGCAACATCGTTACTTGCACCGCTGCTGGTAACAAAATCGGTGCCGGTGACGGTCAACACATTGGTGCTGGCGTCAAACGTGGCGGAGGTGATCGCTGGTGCGGCATAGTTACTGACGGTAATGGCGTTGCCGGTCAGATCGGCTACGGCTACTGCGGCATCAGCCCCGGCTGCCCAATCTTCGGCTCCGGCCAAGTTATACGTTGTACTGTTGAGCGCTGATGTGCCGTTTTTATTGAGCAACGCCTCAACGTGGATCAAATCAGCACCAGTTAGTGTCACCGAGAAAGCAGTTTCCGACGTGATTTCTATATTCGCAGCAGTGGTCAGTGTGTAGGTTGCGCCGCCTTCGCCGGTGAAAGTTAGTTTGGAAAGATCGATGTCATTATTGGCGCCGCTTTTTTGCAGAAAACCGCTGCCGGTGACGGTCAGCACATTACTGCTGTAATCAAAGGTAGCCGACGTCATGACCGGTATGGCGACGTTGGAAGCGGTAATGCCGTTACCGGTGAGGTCGGCTACAGTCACCGCCGCATCCGCACCTGCGGCCCAATTTTCCGCGGCAGCCAGATTGTAAGCTGTCGCGCTGGTAGAGCTGGTGCCATTTTTGTTGATAATCTGATTGACGGCGGCTTTGTCGGTACTGCTTAATGTAACAGTGAATGCCGTGCCGGAAGTAATTTCGACATCGTTTGAATCGGTCAGTGTGTAGGTAGCACTGCCTTCACCGGTGAACATGAGTTTGGATGCATCGATATCGTTGGCGGAGCCGCTGGCTTTAAGGAAACCGCTACCGGTCACTACCAGAGCGCCGGTGCTGGCATCGTAGGTGGCCGATGTAATCGCTGGCACGGTCACATTACTGGCGGTAATGCCGTTGCCCGTCGCATCAACCACGTTAACAAGAGCATCGGCACCGGCTGCCCAATTTTCCGCGGCAGCCAGGTTGTACGTGGTGGCACCTGTCGAACTGGTGCCATTCTTGTTGATAATTTGATTCACGGCAGCTTTGTCGGTGCTGCCCAGAGTCACGGTAAATGCAGTTCCGGACGTGATTTCAACATTAGCGGAATCGGTCAGCGCGTAGGTACTGCCGCCTTCGCCGGTGAGCGTGAATTTGGACGCATCGATATCGTTGGCGGTGCCGCTGGCTTTGAGGAAACCGCTGCCGGTCACCACCAGAGCGCCAGTGATGGCGTC
Source organism: Nitrosomonas sp. (assembly GCA_017994575.1). GTDB lineage: Bacteria > Pseudomonadota > Gammaproteobacteria > Burkholderiales > Nitrosomonadaceae > Nitrosomonas. Next base: position 11,827 of record JAGOKN010000056.1, on the reverse strand, counting down.
GTAGGTAGCCGATGTAATCGCAGGCGCGACCACATTACTGACGGTCATGCCGTTGCCGGTCGTATCCGAGATATCGATATTGCCAATCACCGTGTTCCAGTCATCGGCAGCAGCCAAATTGTAAGTTGTCGCGCCGGTTGAACTGGTACCATTTTTGTTGATGATTTGATTGACGACGGCCTTGTCGATACTGCTCAAGGTGACGGTGAACGCCGTGCCAGAAGTAATTTCAACATCGGCGGAATCGGTCAGCGTATAGGTGGCGCCGCCTTCACCGGTGAACGTGAGTTTTGAGGCGTCGATATCGTTGATGGCGCCGCTGGCTTTTACTAAATTTGAGCCGGTGACAGTTAAACTGCCGGTACTGGCGTCGTAAGTGGTTGAAGTGATGGCGGGTGTTTGTGCATTACTGACGGTGATTGCGTTACCAGTAGCATCCGCATTACCAGTTTGCGCAGGATTCCAGTCAGCCGCTGCCGCGATATTGTAGGTGGTTGCGCCTACCGAAGCAGTGCCGTCCTTGTTCAGCAATCCTTCCACGTTAATTTGATCGGCGGCATTCAAAGCAACGGTAAACTGAGTGGCCGAAGTGATTTCCACGTTTGACGAAGTAAGCGTATACGTTGCGCCGCCTTGTCCGGTCAGCGTCAGTTTTGAGACATCGATGTCGTTGAGCGTGCCGGAGGTGGCGGTCATGTTGGTACCAGTCACAACTAGCGAATTGGTGCTGGCGTCGTAAGTGGCTGAGGTGATCGTGGGAGGAACAACCGCTGCTGAAATGTCAATATCATCAATGGTCAGTTCTACCGGACTAGAAAAAAAGAAACGTATTTCGTCAACATTGTTAAATGCAGAGTTAAATGTCAGCAATCCGCTATATTCTGGTGTTGCGTTGCTTTGCTGCGTATAGCTGACATTCCCAGTCGCCTTGGTGTTGGCTAAATTGACAGCCTCCGGCGGAGCGATCGAAGCATTATCCCGGTAACCGACAATAATAAAAGTACTTGAAGCGCCATTCGGACCATTATCAATCTTGAAGGAATTGAGCTGAAAATCAGAACCATCGGAAGATTTGAAATAGAAATCGGTTACATTGGCACCGTTATAATTGAGCACAATCGATCGTCCGCCGGATTGATTCAGAAGCACGTTGACTTCTCCAAAGTTGGCATTTGCGAAATCAATTGCGCTGCTGGCGCCAAATGTCCATCCGCTATAGGTGGCCGAAGTAACGCTAGTGTTAGTGACTAGCGAACCGCTGTCGAAATTGGTAGTCGTCATTGCGTTACTCCTTTAAGTGCTTTAGAACTGCAGATTAATCGTTGTTGTAAATACATCACGTAAGCATTGCTGTTGTCAGGGTGATCGTTTTGATACCGGTGCGATTGGATTTCATCAATAGGATTCCGCTTACTTTCGCTGTAAATGCTGGGCAATTTTCTGGTCGAGTTCGGCTAACCATGTTTCTGGCATGATGGCGAGTATTTGTTGCCGGATTGATTGGGCAGCAAGAATTTCTTCGGCAACTTCAGATCGTTGTATTGCGGCGGATATCCACAAATACGCTTTGGCCAGGTGCTCTGCCGAGAGCTGGTTGGTTTCCGGATCAAGTTCTGCAGCAAAAAAATGTTTGCCTGCTTGAAAATAGGCTGGCGCATAACTTAATACGGCGGCTTGTTCAAACATTGTTCGGATTTTTTCCGCTGTCTGTTCTTCCAGTGATCCTTGCTGCATCATAATGCCCAAATAATAAAAAGCTTCAGGCGCTTGTTTTTGTGCGGCGGCTGAAAACCAACGATAAGCTTCTTGTCTATCCTGGATGGATGGGTCGCCTTGCAAATAAAATTTTCCCAGCCATAGCTGTGCCGGAATCGAACCTTGCTGTGCAGCGGGATGGCAGAGTTCAAGCGCTTTTAGGGGGTCTTTGGGCGTGCCTCTGCCGGTCATTAGCAGGTTGCCGAGATGACAGTAGGAATGAAAATGCCCGGCTTGTGCCGCTTTTTGAAACCAGCTGGCTGCCGCGACGGGATCTGCCGGGCGGTGCGTGCCTTCATCAAAACAAACTCCGGTCAGATGCTGTGCAACCGGAATGCCGCCTTGTGCGGATTTTTCAAACCATTGGCAGGCGGCAGTTTTGTCAATTGGGCGTCCCCAGCCATTCTGATAAAAAAGGCCCAGGGAGAATTGTGCCAGTGCATTTTGATCATTTCTGGCCGCAGCAGCGTATCCGGTAAAGGCTGTTTCGTATTCGCCAGCAGCCAGGGCCACTTGCGCATCCTTCATCACCTGATTGCTGTCCGGTTGTGTGTTGGCGCTACCTGCAGTGCTTGCGGATAGCAGCACAGCAGATAAAATTATCAGTAAAGCTTTTTTCATTTTTGTTAGCAGGAATCACGATCAGTGACCGTCAATGATGCTTGTATCCATTGATTGCCCGTTAATCCGGTGATTCCTTATTTCACGTTTAAAATATCTGTGTGGTTTAAGGCCGTGACGGATAAACGCCTTGCCATGCAATGATGCAGTTAACCGTTGTATAGGGCTGCATGATTGAGAATGGCTGAGAGCTTCCGGTATCGCCTACTGTGACCGCTGTATTGGTTGTGGTCGTTACATTAACGCCGCTCAGAGTAGTTTCAATGGAATCAATGTGCATGTTCACGTTTGGCGCCGTTGTGGAGGAATATATCTTGGTAAGGGCAGCAGACGATGTGGCAATTGCATTGCTGCCTGGAGTAGTCATGTCACCCGCTACATTGGCAGCTTTGAGTGTGGAGGTTGCACTAGCGCCGGGTGCAACCGCAGAAGTGGATGTTGAAACTGCGGTAGCTGGATGAGAATGTGTCGGTAGTTGCGTGGCCGTGAGCGTAAAATTTTCAGCGCCATTGGTTTGGCCCATCGTGAAATTTGAGTATCCTGGGGATTGTCCCTGGTGTACCGGTACTTTCCCGCGCATGTCCGGCAGTTTAAAGTTGGTTATGCCATCCCCGCCGTATTTGGTGCCCAGTAAGGAGTAAAGTGCTGCGTACTGGCTAATGGGGAGCGTCTGCCCATCGCATTTAAACCATCCGTTGGGTGCATAATCAAATGCGACATAGCTTATTTCTCCAACAAATGGCTCCAAGCCGGCGGTGGCGCTGCCAGGTGTTGTCGCCAAGAGCGCCAAAGCGACGGTAAAAGACAAAAAATAGGGTGATTTTTTTATGTGTCGCATAAATAATTTCTCTTTTATTCAAATGTAGTGATTAATTTTCCACGTAACCCCTTCTGCAGCGGCTATCGTAGCAGTACACCAATCCGGTCGAATTGTTTGAATAAGGTGCTTTATGCCTTCTATTCCACTGAAAGCAGAAATTAATTCGATGATTCCTGAATCAATTCGCGTTCATTCCAGCTTAAATCCACGATGCACTGATGATAAGATAACGGCCTGATGAAATTGAGCGATCTAAAAAACTGGACAGAATACTGGGAGCAGCTCCGCACGGCGCTGCTCGAACCCGGTGTTGACAAAACCTTGCTGGAAGCATCGTTGCGCGAGGCGCGCGCGAAGATGCCGGTTCCCGTGCTATGGCTGCTGGGCAAAACACAATCCGGAAAAACATCGATTATCCGGGCGTTGACCGGTAGCGAAACCGCTGAGATCGGCAATGGTTTCCAGCCGTGCACGCGCAGTTCGCGTTTTTACGATTTTCCTGCCGAAATGCCTGTTATTCGGTTCCTGGATACGCGCGGATTGGGGGAAGTTTCTTATGATCCGGGTGATGACATTCACTATTGCGAATCCCAAGCGCATTTGCTGATTGCAGTCATGAAAGTGGCGGATGTCAATCAGACTGCCGTGATCGAGGTGTTGCATACGATTCGCCGGCGTCATCCAGAATGGCCACTGTTGATCGTGCAAACTGGCTTGCATGAGCTGTATCCGATGGATTTCAGGCATGTGCAGCCCTGGCCTTATCGGGTCGATCCATTGCCGGAAACCGTGCCGATGAATTTGCGTCGTGCCTTGCTGGCGCAACGTGATGCGCTGAAATCGTTAGCGGGCTCTGCGCAGGTGTGTTGGGTGGCTGTTGATTTGACATTGCCGGAAGATGGTTTTGATCCGTTCGATTATGGTTTGGAGGCACTGTGGCAGGCGATCGAATCTTTGACATCATTGGGTTTGCAACGCCAGTTAAGCGGGGAAAAAGAAATCCATGATCTGTATGCGCGTACCGCACATCAGCATATCGTGGGTTATGCACTCACTGCTGCCGGATTGGGTGCTTTGCCGGTGGTGGATCTGGTGGCGGTGTCGGCGGTGCAGGCGAAACTTTTGCATAGTCTGGCGCTGCTTTATGGTCAACAGTGGGACAAAAGCATGATCACGGAATTTTTGGGATTGATGGGAGTAGGGATTGCATCTAGTTATCTTGCGCGTGTTCTGGGGCGTGCCGTGGTTAAAGTGATTCCTTTCTGGGGACAGACGGTGGGGGCCATGTGGGGTGCCAGTTCCAGTGGTGCGACTACTTATGCACTCGGTAAGGCGGCAATTTATTTCTTTGTCAGGCGTAGGGACGGACTGAATGTAGATGCGGATGCGTTACGTGGAATCTATGCCAAGGAACTGGAACGTGGTTCAAACCTACTCAAAGACCGTTTGAGAGGAAAGTCGGCATGAAAGCACGCATTCCAAATATCGATCTGCTGCACATATTAGTTTTCGTTCTGATGATATTGCCTGTGCTGGTACTGTTTGCTTTTGGCGTGCTGTGGTTGTGGCAAAACGATACGTTGCAATATTGGTTGATGGCCATGGTGGGATGTGGCGGTTTGGGGTACGGTTTGCAGCAGTGGTTGGTGCAGCGTGAGCGCAAATTATTGACCGAAGCGGTGACCGAGCCTAATCCAGAATGGCCGCCCAGTGCAGAAGCAGTATGGCAGAAAGTCGAAGCATTGGCAGAAACCTGTAATCCTGAAGATTGGCCACTGGAAGAAGGGACATGGGTGCTTACGCTGGGGCAAAAAACGATGGAAACTGTCGCACATTGCTATCATCCGAATGTGGAAAAACCATTACTAGAGCTGACCATACCGCATACGTTGTTCATTGTTGAGCGGGCAAGTCGTGATCTGCGGCGCGATGTGGCTGAGAAAATACCGTTTAGCAATCGTCTGACAATTGGGGATCTGTTCCGAATACAACGTTGGAAAGCTAAGGCGGAGCAGGTGGTGAATATTTATCGGGCTGGCAATATGATCTTCAATCCCGTCAATGCGTTGCTGGGAGAAGCATGGCGGCATTTGCGGGAACGAAGTTTTGATCAAGCCCGAAATGAATTGCATAGTTGGTTTTTGCGCGCTTACATCTGCAAGGTGGGTTATTACGCCATTGATCTTTATAGTGGCCGTTTACCGCTGGACGATGCCGAGCCTACGGCATCAGTAACGCCACTATCCAAAGCGGATATTAGCCACGCCGAGGGAATTGCCAATGCGGCTGAGGAGCCTTTGCGGATTCTTGTGTTGGGACGGTCGAATGCCGGTAAATCCAGCTTGATCAATGCTTTGTTTGGTGAATTGACGACAGCAACGGATGTGTTGCCGGACACAACCCAGAACCTCGAACCGTTTGTTTTGTCTCGGGAAGGACTAACGCAAGCTTTGATTTTCGACAGCCCAGGGTGTGACAGTTCATTTTTAGACGTCAAACAGATGCTGGCAGCGGCAGAAAATGCGGATCTGATTTTGTGGGTGAGTCCGGTCAATCGTCCGGACCGACAGATTGAGCGTGATTTTTTAGATGCTTTGCGAGCAGCGCAAAGCGCGCAGATGGATCGCCGTCCACCACCCTTATTGATCGTTGCCAGTTTTATTGATCAACTGCGACCGGTGACTGAATGGTGTCCTCCTTATAATTTGACGGATAGACTCAACATTAAGGCAAACAATATTAATGCTGCGGTGCGAGCAATAGCGGCTGATTTGATGGTGCCTGTCGAGTGGGTGATTCCCGTCTGCTTGTCAGCGGGTAAAATTTATAATGTGGATGATTCCCTATGGGCTACCATCCTGAATCATCAGGATGAAGCTCTCAGAGTGCGCCTGATCCGTTGTCTGAATGCAAAAAAACGTGCCGAGGACTGGGTTCTGTTGCGCCGTCAGATGGCGGGTGCGGGGCGATTTTTGCGGGATTTGCCGGAATTATTGGGTAAACGTTCCGAAAACTAATATGCATTTGGCTTTCAAATGTATTCATTGCGTTTTTATTGTGGATTGTTGAGGTTCGACTGGATTGTTGTCAATTATGAAAATAGGTCATTTACGGCTTGCCCGCACATTATTGTTTGTGATGCTTTTGGGTTTCATCGTGCTAGCCGCGATTTTGAATTCTGTGCAGGCGCAGAATTGGTGGACTGCGAGTCGGGAACCTGTTGGGTTAGCCCCTGATCCTGCTTCCACGCCCGAAGCAATCATTCAGGTATATGGCGCACGTGCTTACAGCTGGCGGGGATATTTGGGAATTCATACCTGGATTGCAGTAAAACCTGCGCAGGCAAAATCATATACCATCTATGAAGTCATTGGATGGTTGCAACGTAGGAAAATGCCGGTAGTGGTTATTCACGAGAATCTTCCCGATAGGCGCTGGTATGGGAATAAACCTGAAATACTGGCGGAAAAACGTGGTGATGGGGTTGATGCATTGATAGAAAAAATTGATCAAGCAGCGCGTAGTTACCCCTATGCACAAGATTACACTATGTGGCCGGGACCCAATTCCAATACATTTACCGCATGGGTTTCGCGCGCAGTTCCGGAACTTGAGCTGGATTTGCCACCCACAGCGATAGGTAAAGATTACCTGGGTTATCAATTTATTTCACAAGCGCCCAGTGGCAGTGGTTTTCAGATTTCCTTTTTTGGCTTGATCGGTGTGCTGGGCAGTGCGATAGAAGGCGTTGAATTTAACTTGCTAGGTTTGTCTTTTGGTGTGGATTTGGATCCGCCGGCCATTAAATTGCCGCTGATCGGACGCAAGGATTTGGATTTGTGATCGAGAAGAAGATGGTAAAAATGTGACGGTTGTAAGATATTCAGTTGACGTATTTAATTGATAATTATTCTTATCCATAATATAGTAAACAATAATAATCATTTCAACTTATGAACATTTTGTCTGGAACTTTGTAATGCTAAGATTTAACTTAAACTATTGCTTTGGAACGGTTTTAATTCTTTCTTCCTGGCTGCTTGCTTATCCGGCTAAGGCTGCGGAAGTGGTGGTTTATTCAGCGAGGATCGAGCAGCTTATTAAACCCATGTTTGATGCATTCACCAAAGAAACCGGAATCAAAGTTAAATATACAACAGACAACGAAGGCGCTTTGCTGGCACGGCTGCAAGCGGAAGGTAAGAATACGCCTGCTGATATGCTGATAACAGCCGATGCAGGCAATTTATGGGCGGCAGCGCAGGAAAAATTACTCAAACCTGTACATTCTCAGGTGTTGGAAAGCAACATCCCGGCGCATCTGCGAGATCCTCACAACGAATGGTTTGGTTTGTCAATTCGCGCGCGTACTTTGGTTTATAACACCCAAAAAGTGAAGCCTTCCGAACTCTCTACTTATGAAGATCTGGCTGATCCTAAGTGGAACAAGCGCTTATGTTTGCGATCATCCAAGAAGGTGTATAACCAATCGCTGGTGGCAATGATGATTGCAGATCACGGTGAGGCTGAAGCAGAGAGGATTGTGAAAGGCTGGGTGGCAAACTTGGCGACGGATCCTTTGTCGGATGACACGAGAGCCTTGGAATTTGTGGCCTCTGGCAAATGTGACGTTACTTTGGTGAATACCTATTATTATGGTCGATTAATGAAAAAAGACCCTAATCTGCCATTAGCAGTGTTCTGGCCAAATCAGGAGAGTGGGGGGGTGCATGTTAATATTTCTGGTGCAGGTATTACACGATATAGTCGCAATGAGCAAGCTGCGATCCAATTATTGGAATTCTTGTCTTCCGATAAAGCGCAAAATCTATTCGCTGATGTAAATATGGAATATCCGGCCAATCCTAAAATTGCAGCAGATCCATTTGTTGCCGCTTGGGGAAGCTTTAAACAAAACTCCATGAATCTTGTTAAAGCTGGGGAGTTACAGACCACCGCTGTAAAATTGATGGATCGCGCAGGTTATCGGTAATGTGTGGTGAGTGTTAATGATAATCCATTGCATGAGGTGACCGCTAATAAAACGCCTGCGCATTGCTTAATGGTCAGTTGGCGTCTGGTTCCTTTTTTGGCTGCAGCACTGGTACTCGCACCTGTTGGTGTTATCGTTTCATCTTTTTTTGCCCCGACTAGTGATATCTGGCAGCATCTGGTTGAGACGACACTGCCTCTTTTGGTCACAAACACGCTCTGGCTTGCGCTGGGGGTGATCGTTGGTACAGCATTCCTTGGTATCAGCTTGGCTTGGTTTACCGCTGTTTACGAATTCCCCGGTCGCAGTTTCTTTTCCTGGGCGCTACTATTGCCGCTGGCGATGCCGGCCTATGTGACTGCATTTGTCGCCTTGGGTTTGTTTGATTTCACCGGTCCTATACAGACTACACTGCGTAGTTGGTCAAACGCTGATTTGTCCTGGTTTCCGGATATCCGCAGCAGACTGGGAGTCATCATCGTGATGACGCTGGCTTTTTATCCTTATGTTTACTTACTGGCGCGTAATGCTTTCTTAAGTCAAGGCAAGCGTTCGTTGGAGGTGGCGCAATCTCTTGGTTTAACTCGTAAACAAGGTTTTTTTAGAGTTGTGCTTCCTATGGCGCGTCCGTGGATAGCCGGAGGCGTTATGTTGGTATTGATGGAAACCTTGGCAGATTTTGGGACGGTCGCTGTTTTTAACTACAATACGTTTACCACTGCTATTTATAAGGCATGGTTCAGCATGTTTTCTTTGCATGCTGCTTCACAGTTGGCTTCTCTATTGATTATTATTGTTTTTGTTGTGGTCGCTTTGGAACAGCAATTTCGGTTGCGCATGCGCTATGCTGAGAATAAACGCAGTCAGCGAGCGCAAAGAATTCGATTGATAGGCTGGCATAATTGGATAGTGGTTGGTTTTATCATGAGTGTATTATTTTTTGCATTTTTGCTACCGGTTACGCAATTGTGCATTTGGTCTATACAGTCATTTACGCAAGATTTCGATGTTGCCCGCTATCTGGAATTTCTCTGGCATTCTTTGTCTTTGTCTGGTTTAGCTGCTTTTTTCACATGCCTGGTCGTTATCGCGATGGTTTATGCGGTGCGGCGCTATCCCAGTCCTACCACGCGTTATGCGGTACGTGCGGCAACTATTGGTTATGCCTTACCTGGTACCGTCCTGGCAATCGGGGTGTACGTGCCGCTTGCTTGGTTGGATGGGCAACTCAGTGAATTCTTCTTGCAGTGGTTGCAGATAGAGACAGGCCAATTGATTCAGGGCACAATCATCACGATGCTTATTGCTTATTTGATACGATTTATGGCGGTTAGTTTTTATCCGATTGATGGGGCGATGCAGCGAATTACACACAGCATTGATGAAGCGGCAATGAGTTTGGGATTACATGGTTGGGCAATGATACGAAAAGTGCATGTGCCTATATTGAAATCAGGCATTTTTACGGCGATTACATTGGTATTCGTTGATGTGATGAAAGAAATGCCAATTACCTTGATGACTCGACCATTTGGTTGGGATACATTGGCGGTTCGAATTTTTGAGATGACTTCTGAGGGGCAATGGGAACAAGCTGCTTTGCCCTCTGTGACGCTTGTTTTGGCTGGATTGGTGCCCATCGTAATATTCATGCGTCAAACAGAAAAATAAAGATATGGGCACAGTATTACTACAATTAAATAGCGTACGACAAGCTTATGGAGAACAGGTCGTAATTCATGACTTGTCCTTGATACTGGAAAAAGGGCATATTGGTTGTCTATTAGGCCCGAGTGGTTGTGGTAAAACGACCGCGTTGCGCTGCATTGCGGGTTTTGAATCCGTATCTGCGGGAGAAATCTTACTTAATGGTGTCTGTGTGAGTCGTGCTGATTTCTTTCTGCCGCCAGAGCAAAGGCAAATTGGCATGGTTTTTCAGGACTATGCTTTATTTCCTCATCTTGATGTGGCTGCCAACATTGGTTTTGGTCTGCATAGCTTAACCAGAACAGAATGTGTGCGGCGTGTTGCTGAATTGTTGGATGTTGTGCAACTAACCAGTGTCTCCAAGAAATATCCACACGAGTTGTCTGGTGGTCAACAGCAACGTGTAGCGCTTGCACGTGCGTTAGCACCGAGACCGGATTTGATATTGTTAGACGAGCCGTTTTCTAATTTGGATGTCAGTTTACGTGAGCGCTTAAGTTTAGAAGTGCGTGATATTCTTAAAGATCAGGAGATCACGGCTATTCTGGTGACGCATGATCAAGCAGAAGCATTTGCTATTGCAGATGAAATTGGTGTTATGTACGAAGGTGAAATTCAACAATGGGATACAGCTTTTAATCTTTATCATCGCCCAGCTAATCGATTTGTTGCAAATTTCATTGGTCAGGGTGTGTTTCTTTCAGGAAAAATTATTAATGATCAGAAAGTTGAGATTGAGCTGGGAATTTTAAAAGGCGAAATTCCTCAACCGTGCATGCAGGAGTGTGAGCGGTGTGGAAAGGGTTGTATGGTGGATGTGTTATTACGCCCGGACGATATCGTGCATGATGATACCAGTCTCTTGCAAGCAACAGTTATGCATAAGGCATTTCGAGGCGCTGAGATTTTATATACATTGAGTCTTGCGAGTGGGGCCAGAGTGCTATCGTTAGTGCCAAGTCATCATAATCATGTGATCGGTGAGAAAATAGGCATTCGGCTTGAAGCCGATCACGTAGTAGCATTTGGTCGACCGATGGTTACCTAGCTTTTGGATTTGTCTGTGTGGCAATTTTACCTAATTCATTCTTAAGATTGCTTTGTTAAGTCAATTAGACTTCCCTTTTAGTTCTTTTTTCTATAGCATAACAAGACAGCAATAAATATACCTTTCTGTTACAACTTAACTTTATTCCAAGCGACCCCTTTAGCCAATCTCAGAAATAATTCTGGGGCTTTTTTTTCTTAAAATTGAATTATTCGAATGAGGATTATATGAGTCAGCATATACATTACGTTACTGATGCAAATTTTGATGAGGAGGTTTTACAATCAGCGATTCCTGTGCTGGTTGATTATTGGGCAGAGTGGTGTGGTCCTTGTAAGATGATAGCGCCTATATTGGATGAGATTGCAAGTGAGTATGGTGATCGCTTAAAGGTTGCTAAACTAAATATTGATGAAAATCAAATAACTCCACCTAAATATGGTATTCGTGGTATCCCTACGCTTATGTTATTTAAAAATGGAAGTATTGAAGCAACCAAAGTGGGCGCATTATCTAAGTCACAACTCACAGCATTTATTGACAGTCATATTTAAACTCGTTAATCTTACAGGCAAAATTAGTGGATTATGTAATTTTTAGAAATCACAGTACCTAATTTTAACTATCCCATCTGTAACAAATTTCCTTCCAACGTCTTTATCTTTCACCTGAATACTCTTTTTCGCGAGCTTTTTCATGCGCTTATCTGACCTAAAGAACCTACATGTCACTGAATTAGTAAAAATGGCCATCGAGAACGAAATTGATGGCGCAAACCGAATGCGAAAACAAGATCTGATTTTTGCATTACTTAAGAATCAAGCACGTAAAGGCGAGAATATTTATGGCCATGGAACATTGGAAGTTTTACAAGATGGTTTTG
>JAGOKN010000055.1 GCA_017994575.1 Nitrosomonas sp. | reverse complement strand
GTTTGCCATGCTTCGATATGAATTCGTCGTGCTTCTGATGATGACATCGTTCCTCCTTGTAAAAGGCTTGAGGATAGCGATGATGTATCAGGGTGTTAATGTGGAAGGGTTAGAGGCTTACCTTTGAGTGAATCAACCGATGTGTCTTGTTGTCGTATTAAACACCAGATAGGTATGCGGGAATTCTATAATTAATTTTTATCAATAACGACGGGAATTTTCGGTTATCGATTTAATTGGTTTTTAAGCAATTTGATCGACCAAACCAATATTTAAAATCCCGCCCTTTTATTGAGTCTTAAAACTGCTAGCACTAAGGAGGAGGTTCGATAACTTAAATGAATATCTTTCCATGCGTGCTGGAAATCAATCATTCGCAAAACTACCCTGTTGATTTTCCAACAGGGCAGCAAAGCTATTTCCAAATAAACAGACTAATCAGCTTGTCTTCTTAAGAAAGCTGGAATATCCATTGGATCAACACCCGATTGACGCATTGCTGCCACTGTCGCATTGCTTCTTCTGCCTGTGCGCATAACGGCTGGTTCCTCTGACGAATACATCGAATCCCTGTCATCAGTTCCGGTGCGGCTGTGAATGATTGTCAGAGGAGTATTTTGACTCTGACCAACCAAGTTGCCGAGTCCGGTGGCGACCATAGTTACACGTAAATCATCACTCATATTTTCGTCAATCACAGTGCCTACGATAATGGTGGCATCTTCAGCGGTTAAATTCTTGATTGCGCTCATTACTTCATGAACTTCGCGCATTTTTAATGATGAACTGGCTGTGATGTTGACCAGAATGCCACGTGCTCCTGACAACGAAACATCTTCCAATAGCGGACTTGAAACGGCCCGTTCTGCTGCAACACGGGCACGATCAACACCGGCGGCAATGGCGGAGCCCATCATTGCCATGCCCATTTCCGACATCACAGTTTTTACGTCTGCAAAGTCAACGTTAACCAGACCTGGGCAATTAATTACTTCGGCAATACCGGCTACTGCACCGTAAAGGACATCATTAGCGGCTTTGAATGCATCAAGCATAGAAATGTCATGACCTAACACCATCATCAGCTTATCGTTGGGGATCACAATCAATGAATCAACATGTTGTGACAGTGCTTCCATGCCTGCCTTAGCAGCTGCGAGACGTTTGCCTTCGAATGCAAAAGGCTTGCTGACGACGGCAACGGTCAAAATGCCCATTTCTTTGGCGACTTGAGCCACCACAGGTGCTGCGCCTGTACCTGTTCCACCGCCCATGCCTGCAGTGATAAATAGCATATCTGCGCCTTGAATCAATTCTGCAATCCGATCACGGTCTTCCAATGCAGCCTCGCGTCCGATTTCAGGATTGGCCCCTGCGCCCAATCCTTTGGTAATACCTGTACCCAACTGTAATATCGTTGGCGCTTTGTTACTTTTCAATGCCTGAGCATCAGTATTCATACTGATGAACTCAACACCGTGCATTCCATTCTGGATCATATGATCCACTGCATTGCTTCCGCAACCACCAACGCCAACGACTTTGATGACGGCTTCCTGAGTATCGTTATTCATGATTTCGAACATAGTGTTTCTCCTTTAGTACATTGAAATTAAAGCCTATTGACTGCTAATACAACCCTTGAAATATCTACTTTAAAAGTTTTTCTGAAACCATCCCTTCATTCTGGAGAAAATCTGCTTGGCAGAACCTCCTTGCAACCTTGAACCCTGCTGATGCTGCATTTGTTCGATACCCGCAAGTATCAAGCCAATACCCGTCGAATATCTCGGCGTATGAATTACTTCCTTTAGATTGCCATGGTAATTTGGCAAGCCTAGCCGCACTGGCATGTGAAAAATTTCTTCGCCCAGTTCCACCATGCCGCGTAATGATGCTGATCCGCCTGTTATTACTATTCCCGATGAAAGCAATTCTTCAAAGCCACTTCGGCGCAGCTCAGCTTGCACCATGCAATACAGTTCCTCGACTCGCGGCTCTATCACTTCCGCCAATGTCTGCTTGGAGAGCTGGCGCGAACCGCGATTGCCCACATCAGGAACTTCTACCATTTCGTGGGTATCGGCTAAACTTCTGAGTGCGCATCCATAACGGCATTTGATGTCTTCTGCGCTTTTAGTTGGCGTACGTAATGCCATTGCAATATCATTGGTAACTTGATCGCCGGCGATCGGGATGACGGCGGTATGCCGGATGGCGCCATTGGTGAATACGGCAATATCCGTTGTACCTCCGCCGATATCCACCAAACAGACACCGAGATCCTTTTCGTCTTCAGAAAGTACGGCCATCGCAGATGCCAATGGTTGCAAAATTAAATCTCTGACCTCCAAGCCACAGCGATGCACACATTTCATAATGTTTTGAGCGGCTGAAACTGCGCCTGTCACAATGTGCACTTTAACTTCCAGCCGAATGCCGCTCATACCCACGGGTTCGCGCACATCCTCTTGACCGTCGATAATGAATTCCTGATTCAGGATGTGCAGGATCTGCTGGTCGGCGGGTATATTCACAGCCTTTGCTGCTTCCATCACTCGCTCGACATCTTTCTCAGTGACTTCTTTATCCTTGATTGGCACCATGCCATCTGAATTGAAGCCCTTGATATGACTGCCTGCAATGCCCGTATAAACTTCATTGATCTTACAGTCGGCCATCAACTCGGCTTCTTCCAGCGCTCGTTGAATAGCGTTGACGGTGGTTTCAATATTAGCCACCACGCCTTTTTTCAATCCGCGCGAAGGATGGCTGCCTAAGCCAATGACCTCAAAGCTGCCTTCAGGAATGACTTCTGCGACGATAGCGACGATCTTGGACGTGCCGATATCCAGACCCACTATCAGATTTCTATTTTCTCTGGCTTTATTCATTTAGTTACATCTCCCTGGTCTCACGTTTCTCTCCTCGGACCGGATTTATGGGGTACATGCTTGGTTGTTTCGGGCATGCGGATAGCAAAACCGTTTGGATAACGCAAATCAACATAAGCCAACGGCTCTTGCTGATTTAATCGGGCAATACTGTGGTTATAAACTGAAACATAACGAGTAAGCCGCTCTTCAATTTCACTACGCCCCAATTCCAATATCGTTCCTGTATTTAATTGAATGCGCCATGCGTATCGCGGAGTGAGTGTAATTTCCGTTATTGATTGCTGCAATGGTGCCAATATTTGATTGAAACGCTGATATCGCTGCGCTACCTCTTGAGCACTTGCTTCTTTTGGTCCGGTAAAAACAGGTAAATCTCTATCAACTGTGACTCGGAATACTTCGCCATATATGTTAACTAAAGCATGACTCCCCCAATAAGCTAATGCCTGATGCTCTTCAAGCGTTACATTCAAACCATGAGGCCATTTTCTGTTGACTTTGGCATCACGCACCCAAGGTAATTTGATAAAAGCTTCGCGCACTTCGGTCAAATTGACTGAAATGAAATTTCCCTTAATCTCATCTCTGGCAAGCTGTTCAATCTGCTCAAGGGTAACATTTTGTAGCTCGTCATCTTCAGTCTGGGGATCTTTGACAATCTGAATATTGATCTCTTTGATCGGAAATAGTGGCGGTTTGATGAGCCGCAAGCCAATGGCATAGAGCGTGGCTATCGTCACCAGGGTGATCAATATTTTGGACAGTAAATTAAGTGTCTGATGGTTATTCCACATGTGACATCGCCAAAATTTTTATGACCAGATCTTCAAATGAAATTCCTGCGGTTTTGGCCGCCATCGGTACCAAACTGTGGTTGGTCATCCCAGGAGAGGTATTTGCCTCAAGAAAGTAAAATTGTCCTGTCTGACTCAGAATTAAATCGATTCTTCCCCAGCCTTCGCATCCCAATACTTGATAAGCTTTTAATGCTTGATCCTGAATGATCAATTCCAGTTCATCGGATAAGCCGCTGGGGCAGAAATAACGCGTGTCATCGGACAGATACTTGGCCTGATAATCGTATAGCTCGCCGGCAATCTCGATTCTGACTACTGGGAGCGGCGTATTTCCCAGAATCGCAACGGTCAATTCCTGACCTGCGATAAATTCTTCAGCCAAGACCAAGGCATCATGTTGGGCCGCTAATCGATAGGCTTCTGCCAAATCCTGTTTGCGCTGCACCTTGCTTAATCCGATGGTGGATCCTTCGCGCGCGGGCTTCACAATTAATGGCAATCCCAATGTTTCTGCTATTTGTTCAAAATTGCTGTCAGCTTGTAATAGAGCACAGCGAGGAGAATGGATGCCAATCGCTTGCCATACTAATTTCGTGCGCCACTTATCCATAGCCAATGCGCTGGCCAGAACACCGCTGCCGGTATAAGGCAGTCCCATCAATTCGAGCGCGCCTTGGATGGTGCCATCTTCGCCAAAACGTCCATGCAACGCGATGAATACTCTGTCAAAGCCTCGGTGCAATAAGGCTTCCAGTACCTGTTCCGCCGGATCAAATGGATGAGCGTCAATACCGCTTTTACACAGCGCAGCCAGCACGGCTTGCCCACTTTGCAGTGAAATTTCACGTTCTGCCGATCGGCCGCCCAACAGTACGGCGACTTTGCCAAAGTTATGCGCCATCATCATGCATTCCTCCTGGCATCACCAATAATTCGAACTTCCCGGATTAATTCGATACCGGTTTCTAATTTTACTTTGTTTTGTACTTGCATCATTAACGCTTCAATGTCGGCAGCACTGGCATTGCCTGTATTGACAATAAAATTGGCATGTTTGGGTGAAATCATGGCGCCACCAATGCGATGTCCTTTTAAACCACAAGCTTCAATCAAGCGAGCAGCATAGTTACCTGGCGGATTTCGGAATACTGAGCCCGCATTCGGTAGATTAAGTGGTTGACTATCGATGCGTTTTGCTAATAATTGTTTGATTTTTTCACGGGATTCGGTTTGACCGCCGTGCGGTAATCTTAAGTACCCCCCCGCAAACCATTCTGTTGCTCTCCGACTCACCAATTCTGGTCGAAGGTTTGTGCTGCGATAGCCAATCGTGTAATCACCGGGTTGTCGAGCAAGTATTTGGCCACTTTGGTTGATAATCTGCACTTTCTCAACGACGTCCCAGGTCTCTGATCCAAAACATCCTGCATTCATTGCCAGCGCACCACCCATCGTACCCGGAATGCCTGCCAGAAATTCGGCGCCTGTCAAATGGTGCTTGGCTGCAAATCGTGCAACTTTTGCACAAGCAACGCCGGCGCTTGCAAAAATGAGACCGCCAGATTGATCCTGTTCAACTAATTGCAGCTCGTTTAATTGCGCATGAACTACAACTACGGTGCCTCGAAGACCACCATCCCTAACCAGCAGATTGCTGCCCAATCCAATGACATAAATGGGTTCATTGGGCGATAAAATGCGTAAAAAGTTTGCAAAATCATCCAAGTCTGCCGGCAGATAATAGTGATCGGCATAGCCGCCAACTCGCCAGGAAGTATGTTGACTCATGGGTTCATTGCTGCGCATCTCCCCGCGCATTCCCCGCATGCCAACCTCATTTGTCAATGAATCAGTTATTGACACGTTGAATCCTATGTTTTGTGATAAATGAGTCATTGCCCATAGATTCTTAGCGGTATTCATGGCCATTCACGACGAGTAGCTTATTTTTCATTTGTGTAATTGCAGGTGCTACCTTTGCAACGGAACCTGCACCCATTACCAGCACTACATCGCCATCTTGTACAATATTCAGTATGGCTTCAGGTAGGTCATCTACATTTTCGACATAAATAGGCTCCACTTTGCCTAGTACGCGCACTGAACGTGCCAGTGATTTGCTGTCGGCCGCAATAATCGGATCTTCGCCGGCTGAATAGACTTCAGTTAATATCAATACATCTACCTGGGACAAGACCTTGACGAAATCTTCAAAAACATCTCGGGTGCGCGTATAGCGATGCGGTTGAAAAACCAGTACTAAGCGGCGATTCGGGAATGCGCCGCGCGCTGCTTTTAGGGTTGCTTCCATTTCAAAGGGATGATGGCCGTAATCATCAATCAGTGTGAAGCTTTCCTGAGTGGATAACTTGATGTCTCCATATTGCTGGAAGCGTCTTTCGACGCCTTTGAACTCTGCTAGTGCCTTGACAATGGCTGTGTCGGGGATGCCAATTTCATTGGCAATCGTAATGGCTGCCAACGCATTTTGTACATTATGTAATCCAGGTAAATTCAGTGCGATATCCAATTTGCGTGCGGAGCCGTTAACGCCTATGACCGCAGTAAACTTCATTTGGCTGTTGTTGTGTTGAATATTGATCGCGCGTACCTGCGCATCTTCAGATAATCCATAAGTTGTAATAGGCTTGGTAATAGACGGCATTACTTCGCGCACATTGGCGTCATCCATGCACAATACCGCCATGCCATAAAAAGGCAAATGTTGCACAAATTCTACAAAAGTCTGTTTCAGCCGGTTAAAGTCATGCCCGTAGGTATCCATATGATCTGCATCAATATTGGTTACCACGGTAAGCACCGGTTGCAAATATAAAAATGAGGCATCTGACTCATCTGCTTCAACGACAATAAATTCACCACTTCCCAATTTGGCATGGCAACCTGCCGCTTCCAGTTTGCCGCCGATAACGAAAGTGGGGTCCATATCGGCCGCCGCAAGTATACTGGCTATCAGGCTAGTTGTGGTTGTTTTCCCATGCGTGCCTGCTATGGCGATGCCACTGCGGAATCTGAGTAGCTCGGCCAACATTAAAGCGCGCGGTACCACTGGAATATTCTTGTTTCTAGCGGCAATGACCTCAGGATTGTCAGGCTTCACTGCGGTAGAAGTGACCACGACATCTGCACCCGCTATCTGCTGGTTGGCATGACCGGCATAGACAGTGATTCCCAGTTTGCTCAGACGCTGAGTGACTGGATTACTGATCAAATCTGAGCCGCTGACTTGATAACCCAGATTAACAAAAACTTCTGCAATTCCACTCATACCGGCGCCGCCAATGCCGACAAAATGAATGTGTTTGACTTTATGCTTCATGTAACACTCCACTCAATTCAATACATGCATCGGCCACCACTTGGGTGGCATCCGGTTTGGCAAGGCTGCGCGCGGCTATGGCCAGATTAAGTAATTTTTCACGCGTCAGATTGGATAACAAATCAGCTAATTTTTGCGCGGTCAATTCATTTTGCGGCAATAACAAGGCGGCGCCTTGATCGGATAGGAATTGAGCATTCCTGGTTTGATGATCGTCTACTGCATGAGGATAGGGTACCAGGATGCTGCCCACACCGGCTGCACTCAATTCCGCCACTGTCAACGCACCTGCCCGGCATAGCACCAAATCACAGGCTGCGTAGCGGCTAGCCATATCATCGATAAATGCCATGACTTCACACTCTAATTGTAGATCTGCGTATGTTTTTTCAACTGCTTGCCATTCCGTCGCGCCGGCTTGGTGGATAACCGCTGGGCGAATATCTGCTGCCATTAGTTTCAGCGCTTGCGGCACAACCGTATTGAGTATTTTTGCACCTAGACTACCGCCGACAACCAAGAGTTTTAATTTTCCTTGTCGACCCTGCCAGCGTTTTTCAGGTTTTTCCATTTGCGTAATCTCAGGACGTACCGGATTGCCTGAGAACACTACTTTCTCTTCATCTGCGAAAATGGCATTGGGGAATCCCAGCATCACTTTGTCTGCCAACTTCGCCAGAATTTTATTGGTTAATCCGGGTATTGAGTTTTGTTCATGGATGATCAATGGCTTATTGAATAATGACGCCATCATGCCGCCTGGAAAGGCAGGGTAGCCACCCATGCCCAGAATCACATCGGGCTTCACGCGTTGGATAATGCGAGCGCTTTGCAAAAATGCTTTGATCAAACGCAGTGGCAGCATGAACCAAGTGCTCAATTGCTTGCCTCGTAGCCCAGAAAAGCTGATGATTTCAGTTGCATAACCATGCTGTGGAACTAGCTTTAATTCCATGCCCGCTTGTGTACCCAACCATACGACATGCCATCCCAATTTTTGCAGATGATCAGCAACGGCCAATCCTGGAAACACATGTCCTCCAGTACCGCCTGCCATAATCAGGATGGTGGGTGTTTTCATACCGGCAATCCTCGCAATCGTTGGCGATTTTCCCAGTCAATGCGCAGTATCACCGCTAAAGCAATACAATTTGCGGTGATGCTACTGCCACCAAAACTTAATAAAGGTAACGTCAAGCCTTTGGTGGGCAATACACCCATATTGACGCCCATATTAATTAATGCTTGGATACCGATCCAAATGCCGATGCCTTGTGCTACTAATGCGGAAAAAGGGGCTTCCAGTTTTGCAGCCAGGCGTCCGATGATGAAAGCGCGCGTGATGAGCCATATAAACAAAATGATGACCGCGACGACGCCCATAAATCCAAGTTCCTCTGCGAGCACCGAGAGTAAGAAGTCAGTATGCGCTTCCGGCAAATAAAATAACTTCTCGACGCTGCCACCCAGGCCCACGCCCAGCCATTCGCCTCGTCCAAATGCGATTAATGCATGACTTAATTGATAGCCTTTTCCATAGGGATCGGCCCAAGGATCCATAAATGCCACTACGCGATCCAATCGATAAGGTGAACTTAAGATTAATCCATACAAGCCAACTGCCAAAATACTGATCAGGCCAATGAATATTTTCAGGCTGACTCCACCCAGAAACAAAATAGACATGGCCAGTGTCGTGACGACAAAGAAAGCCCCAAAATCGGGTTCTAGTAACAATAAGAACCCAACAATGGCCATTACGATGGTAATGGGCAGAAAACCTTTCAGCAGATAATTGAGGTCCGCTGCCTTCCGGTTAACATAGTCTGCGGCATACAGTATCATGAAAAATTTCATGAATTCTGATGGTTGCAGATTCACCACATAGAGTGGAATCCATCGCTGACTTCCGTTGACCTCATGACCAATACCGGGTACGAGTACGAGTACCAGCAGCGAAGCACTGACCATGAACAGATAGACGGTATACCGCTGCCATATTTGCATAGGCACTTGAAAAGTAATGAAACCCAATAATAAGCCTACGCCCAGGTAGATGCCGTGGCGCAATAAGTAGTGAGTCGCGCGTTCAGCTCCGAATTGTGCTTCTGCGATTGCGATTGAGGCAGAATAAATCATGATCAATCCAATACTGAGCAATAGCAAAGTCGACCACACCAATGCCTGATCAAAATCAGTCATGACTCTTTGCTTCTGGTTGTTTGCTTGATAAATCATCGGTTAATATGTTTCTGCTTAAAACTATGAAAATTGTTCTCAATCTCTTGCACAGCCGCTACAAATACTTCTGCGCGATGGATGTAATTCTTGAACATATCAAAGCTGGCACAAGCTGGTGAAAGCAATACCGCATCGCCAGCTTGCGCCAGCAGAAAGCTTTTTTGTATGGCTTCTTCCATCGTGGCTGCAAAATGCAAAGGCACGCCGCAGTCTTTTAGCTCGCCAGCGATAATGCCTGCATCCCGGCCGATCAGTACGACAGCGCGCGCATTTTTTGCAACCGCAGGTCGCAAGAGAGAAAAATCCTGTCCTTTGCCATCGCCGCCGGCGATTAATACTACATTTTGCTTCATGCCATTGAGTGCCGCTACTGCCGAACCAACATTGGTGCTTTTGGAATCATCATAGAAAGTCACCTCGTTAAAAACGGCTACTTTTTCCACTCTATGGGGGAGTCCGCGAAATTTCCGTAAAGCTGATAGGAGAGGGGCAATGGATACACCGATTGAGCGACACATGGCCAGCGCTGCCAGTGCATTGGTTGCATTATGTAGTCCATGGACAATCAGCTCAGAGGTTTTCATCAATCGTTGATTGCCTTCCATTAACCATGTGTCATCACCTTCATGCAATATGCCAAAATCGATAGAAGTGGGGGGGGGAGCCAGGCCAAAAGTGATTTTCTTTCTGTCAGTCAAGGCCATTGCACACACTGCCGGATCATCCCGGTTCAAGACTTGGATGCCTACGCTAGTTTTTTCATGTAGAAAAACCCTGGCTTTTGCCAATGTGTAATCTTGCATGCTGGCATAACGATCCAGGTGATCTTCGCTAAGATTCAGCACCGTTGCGACATCGGCATTTAGATGAGCAGTTGTTTCCAGTTGGAAGCTGGAGGTTTCCAGAACCCAGGCTTGCGGCCATTGGTTGGTATCCATGCAATGCATCAGTGCATTAAGAACAGCGGGACTGATATTGCCGGCTACTTCCACATTCCAGTTTGCTTTTCTTAGCATGGCACCCACCATGGCGGTAACGGTGGTTTTTCCGTTAGATCCTGTGATGGCGAAAATCCTGGGCTTGGGCAAATTGCTTCGCTCAAGCGCCCAGGTAAACAGCACCATGTCGCCTACAACCGGAATGTTGCGCTGAATGGCTTGTTGTACGAAAGTATCCGCTAGGGGAACGCCCGGGCTGATCGCTATCATTTCAACACCATCCAGCATACTGAATTCAAATTTGCCTTTATGAATCTGTAGTTGGGGAAAATCTCCTGATAGCGCTTCCCAGTTAGGCGGATTCATGCGGCTGTCCGCAACACGTACTTGTGCACCTTGACGTGAAAGCCATTTCACCATGGACAATCCCGTTTCGCCCATGCCTAACACCAGTACTATTTTATCTTGCAAATTCATCTTAGTTTTAATGTTGATAGTCCAAGCAACACGAGAATGATGGTAATAATCCAAAATCTGACGACGACCTGATTTTCTTTCCAGCCTTTCAATTCAAAGTGATGATGTAATGGCGCCATGCGAAAAATACGTTTGCCCAGCAGCTTGAATGAAGCTACTTGTAGCATGACTGATAGCGCCTCGACCACAAAAACACCACCCATGATCACCAATACGATTTCCTGCCGTACGATGACAGTTACGACGCCTAAAGCAGCGCCCAAAGCGAGTGCGCCTACATCACCCATGAAGACTTCGGCGGGGTAGGCGTTAAACCACAGAAAGGCGAGACCGGCGCCCGCCAGAGCGCCGCAAAATACGGATAATTCACCTGCGTTAGGGATATAAGGAATGCCCAGATATTTGGCAAATACCACGTGACCAGTCACGTAAGCAAACACTGCGAGTGCGCTGCTAATCATCACCGTTGGCACAATGGCCAATCCATCCAAGCCATCTGTGAGATTGACCGCATTACTGGTGCCCACGATGACAAGATAGGTGAGAATGACAAAGCCTGTTGCGCCCAATGGAATGGCGACTTCCTTGAAGAAGGGTACGATCATGTCTGTTTGAGCGGGTATCTCGGCAGTTGAAGCCATATAGATGGCGACGATCAGCGCAATGACAGATTGCCAGAACAATTTTGTGCCGGCCGAGAGGCCTTTGGGGTTGCGGTACACTACTTTTCGATAATCATCAATCCAGCCAATCACTCCGAATCCGAGCGTAGTGAGCAGTACTACCCAAATATAGCGATTACTTAAATCAGCCCATAGTACAGTGGTCAGTAAAATGGACATCAAAATCAAGGCGCCACCCATCGTGGGAGTGCCTGCTTTCACCAGATGGGTTTGGGGGCCATCATCCCGCACGGATTGCCCGATTTTGTAAGCAGTCAATTTACGAATCATCATCGGGCCAATGATGAACGAAATGATCAATGCTGTGAGAACTGCCAGCATGGTGCGCAAGGTAATATAACTAAATACATTGAAAGCACGAATGTCCTGAGCTAGCCACTGAAAAAATGCTAACAGCATAGAAACCTCAGTCGTTGTGATGTGTTATTGAGCATTCTATTTACTTTCTTTGTGAGCTTTCATGTGATCGGTTTTAAATCTCTAACTGCTTGACGATGCGCTCCATTTGCATGAAGCGTGACCCTTTTACCAATAAGGTAACATCGTCGGCCAATAAGTTTTCGGTCGCATTGAGCAATTCATCGAGTGTGTTGAAGTGCTGTGC
Source organism: Nitrosomonas sp. (assembly GCA_017994575.1). GTDB lineage: Bacteria > Pseudomonadota > Gammaproteobacteria > Burkholderiales > Nitrosomonadaceae > Nitrosomonas. Next base: position 6,188 of record JAGOKN010000055.1, on the reverse strand, counting down.
ATCTTTGCCGAATTCTGCTGTTGCATACGCACTTAATTCACCTAATGTCAATAATTTATCCAATCCTGCTTTGCGTGCCTCTTTGCCGATCATGCGGTGTAAATCAACCGTTGATTGACCAAGCTCTCCCATATCGCCGAGTATCAGAATTTTTTTTCCTTTTGTGGATGCCAGTACCGCCAAAGCTGCCCGTACCGATTCAGGATTGGCATTGTAAGTATCATCGATCAGCAGTGCATGATGCAGTCCCAGTTTTTTCTGCATGCGCCCCTTCACGCCGAGGAAACATTCGAGTCCTGATGCGATTGATTCTTTCGGAATGCCTAAAGCAGTCGTCGCTGCAGCGGCTGCCAGCGCGTTATAAACGTTATGAACGCCCGGCGTTTGTAACCGTATGGTTTCCATGCCATCAGGCAATTTCAATTGAATCGTGTTCATTAATGGATCAGTTGAGTAGTCGGCACTGACCCGGGCCTTTTCACGTAAACCAAAATCGATGATTTGTCGTGAACCAGCGCATTTGCGCCATAAAGGCGCGTAGCTATCATCAGCATTGATGATTGCCGTTCCTTGTTGATTCAATCCTTCAAAGATCTCAGCTTTTGCGCGCGCTACCGCCTCAATGGAACCCAAACCCTCAATATGTGCTGCGCCGGCATTAGTGATCAATGCAATGCTGGGTTTAGCCAGTTGTGTCAGGTATGAAATTTCTCCCACATGATTCATGCCCATTTCAATTACCGCATAGCGATGATGTTGACGCAGCCGCAGCAGCATTTGAGGCACGCCGATATCATTGTTGAGATTGCCTTCAGTGGCCAAAACAGGATCCAATGAGCCATTATTTTCTGCTACACCAGCGGCGGCTGCCTGGCGAAGTATTGAAGCAATCATTTCCTTGACTGTGGTTTTGCCATTGCTGCCTGTAACGCCAATGAGCGGCAGCATAAAACGGCTCCGCCAGTGAGCCGCCAACTGTCCTAAACCTAAACGAGTGTCTTTAACCCGGATTAAAGGAATATCGACAGGGATGTCATGGTGATCGGTGGTTTGCTCAATCATTGCGGCAACCGCGCCTTTTTCAGCTGCGTTGCCGACAAATTTGCTGCCAAAAAAGTTTTCACCGGTTAAAGCAATAAACAAATCACCTTGTTTTAAAGTGCGGCTGTCCGTGCTCACGCCAGTGAATAGCACATTTTTACCGTTCCAGTCGGTATGCAATACATGAGCGACTTCTTTGATCATCATCATTTTTGTCCTCGCACTTTTATTGCCAAATCCTTGAGTACTTGGAGCGCAACTTCAGCATCGTTAAAAGGAATCTTCAATTCTTTTATTTCCTGAAATTTTTCATGACCTTTACCTGCAATCAAGACGATGTCACCTGAATCGGCATTGTCGATGGCCTGATATATGGCTAATGCCCGATCGATTTCTATCTGGTAATTTTCCGCCTCCACCCCTTCGACAATATCCTTAATGATGCTCATGGGTTCTTCTGAGCGTGGATTGTCGCTGGTAAAAATCACGGCATCTGCCAAACGCGTTGCAACTCCGCCCACCATCGCGCGCTTGCCTTTATCTCGATCGCCGCCACAACCCATTACACAATGCAGGCGCGCGTTGTGCGCGACCTTTTCTTTACTTTGGTGAGTAGCGCGCAGGATTTCTCGGAGTGTACACAGTACCTTTTCTAATGCGTCGGGAGTATGCGCGTAATCCACAATGATAATTGGTTGGTTTATACCGCCATATTTTTCCATACGCCCGGGAATAGGTTTTACATGCTGTAATGCCCTAACCGCATCGGATAACTTGATGCCGCTAGCAATCAAAGTGGCGATCACAGCCAATAAATTGAAGGCATTAAATTTGCCAAGCAAGCCAATTCTTAAGTGTTCATGACAGTCTTCATAGTCAATATCAAATTCTATGCCTTCGATGTCCGCTTTAAGATTGGAGCCATAGAGCATTTTAAAGTGTGGGGAGTAACATCCCGCCTCCGGATATCGGAATCCATACCCCATTATTTTTGTAGTCTTGCTCGCTAGTTGTCGTGATAATTCCACGCCCAGCACATCATCCATATTGATCACCGCGTACTTGAGCTTCGGCCAAAAGAACAGGCGCGCCTTGGTAGCTGCGTAAGTATCCATATCCTGATGATAATCAAGATGATCGCGCGATAAATTGGTAAGTACGGCGACGGAAAATGTGGTTCCGTTAATACGGCCTTGTACAATGCCATGTGATGATACTTCCATGACTACGCTACCAGCACCTTGATGTTTGTATTTTGCCAACGAGCGCTGCAATAGGGTAGCGTCAGGCGTTGTGTTCTCGGCATTTTCAAGTTTGCCGCTAAAGCCATTTCCCAATGTACCCATGATTGCTGTTTTCCTGCCCAAGTAAGTCATGGTTTGGGCAAACCAGTGACAACAGGATGTTTTGCCATTAGTGCCGGTTATTCCAACGGCCCATAATTTTTCAGAAGGCTTGCCATACACATGATTGGCGATCAATCCGCTTTTGGTTTTCAGCCCACTGATCGGTAATGAAGGAATATGCCAATCCGGATTCCATGAAAAATTCTGTGGATCCCACAAAATGGCGTTTGCTCCAGCCGCAATCGCTTGCGGAATAAATTTGCGCCCATCACTTTTTTCTCCTGCATAAGCGAGAAAGGTGTCTCCATGCTTTATCTGGCGACTATCCACGACTAGATTCTTAATGGGAACCCCCATTTCATCGAGAAGATAAAGATCAAATGAGGTGGATGCTTTTCTTTTGATGGTCATCGAATTCATCCTTCATCATCCATTTCGGGGGTGGCGGTAAAGGTCACTACATTATTAGCAGGCGCATCGGGTGGAATATTCAATATGCGCAGGGCGCTGGTCATTACCTTATTGAAGACAGGAGCAGCTACGGCACCGCCAAAATATTTCCCGGCGGAAGGCTCATCCACCATCACTGCAATAATCAGGCGAGGATTGGATACTGGAGCAAAGCCCACGAAAGTGGAAATATAGTGTTTCTTGGCGTATTGACCATCAATCAGTTTATGTGCCGTTCCTGTTTTTCCAGCAACGCGATAGCCATCAATTTGCGCCAATGGTGCCGTTCCTCCCGGTTTTGTTGCCATCTCTAACATCCGATTCATCGCTAAAGCGGTGTCGCGAGAAATCACCCGTTGCCCCATGACCGGCATGGTTTGTTTCAATAGGGAAATTGGCTTTAACTCGCCTCCACTGGTAAAGATCGTATAGGCGCGAGCCAATTGCATTAAGCTGGTTGAAATGCCGTGACCGTAGGACATAGTGGCTTGTTCAATGGGGCGCCATGTGTTGTATGAGCGCAATATTCCGCTGGCTTCCCCTGGAAAACCTGAGTTGGTGAGTGTTCCAAATCCTGAGCGATTAAACATTTCCCACATGGTCTGGGGGGCAAGCGATAAGGCTATTTTTGCTGTGCCTACATTGCTGGATTGCTGAATAACTTGGGCAACCGTCAATTCTCCCTTGTTATTGACATCGCGGATGGTTCTTCTGCCTACTTGCATCATACCTGGGGAGGTTTGCATGACCGTGTTGGCATTCACTTTGCCGACTTCCATCGCGATGGCGACAGTAAATGGTTTTAGCGTCGATCCCGGTTCGAAGGTATCAATCAAGGCACGATTGCGAATTCTTTCGTGGCTGATAGTTGATCGATTGTTGGGGTTATAAACTGGTAAATTAGTCAGCGCCAATATTTCACCGGTTTGCGCATCCAATACAACAATACTGCCAGCTTTGGCTTTGTTGGCTTTGACGGCTTCTTTCAATTCAGCGTGTGCGCGATATTGAATTCTTCTATCAATGGATAAAATCAAATCCTGACCTTGCTTGGGTAACCGGATATTTTCAATATCCTCAATGATTCTACCTTTGTTATCCTTGATGACGCGGCGGCTGCCTAATTCACCGGCGAGTGTTGCTTGCCAGCCACGTTCGACGCCTTCCTGACCTTCGTCGTTGATATCTGTAAAGCCCAGTACATGTGCGGCAAATTCACTTTCAGGATAGTAGCGCTTGGATTCATGGGTGAGATGGATACCCGGAATCTTTAACTTCATAATCTTCTCGGCGGTATCTGGGACCACTTGTCGCTTCAGGTACACAAATCGACTATTTTCCCGTTTCAGGCGACTATCGATTGTTGTCGCTGGAGTCTCGAGTAGATTGGATAGCTGCTTGAGCTGTTCGGGACTGATTTTTACCACTTTAGGGTCTGCATACACGGATGCGATGGGTGAGCTGATGGCCAGAATTTGCCCATTCCGATCAGTAATCATGCCACGATCTGCATTCATGGCTATTACTCGGCTGTAGCGTGATTCTCCTTTTTCCTGTAGAAAATCATTATGCATGCCCTGTAGATAAGCAGCACGCCCCATCAAGGCAATCAAGCCTAGCACTAATAAACCAAGCATCAGCAATGAACGCCAGGATGCCAGTTTGAGTTGTGGGGCTTCGGTTTTGATCATGGCTTGTGAGTTTCCGGGCGCAGACGATCTTCTGGTGTATCTATCGATACAATTTGTATGCTTGCAGCGGCAGGCACCATCATTTTTAAGTGTTCTCTTGCAATATGCTCGATACGTCCATGCATAATCAGTGTGCTTTGCTCAAGTTGGAGTCTTCCCCATTCCACATCTAGTTTGCGTTCTATTTCTTTTTCATTCTCCAGAGCCATGAAAAGCTTGCGAGCAGTATGTTGGGAGGTCACGATACCCAGTGCGCAGGCAATTAATATCAAAACAAGGAGAATGTTCAGTTTGAACATGCAAATGACCCGTTTAATGTAATTCTTTCGGCTATGCGCATAACAGCACTTCTTGCGCGCACATTCGCGGTGATTTCATCCTCACTGGGACGTACTGCTTTGCCGATCAATTTTAATTTTTGCTTACTGAATCGTTGCAGATCTTTTTCTCTCAGAGGAACTCCGCGCGGTAACTCGTCCGGGTTTGCAGCCGCTCGCATAAATTGCTTGACCATACGATCCTCCAATGAGTGAAAACTAATGATCACCATTCTTCCCTTGATATTGAGCAACTCAATGCATTGCGGTAGAACTAGCGACAGCTCCTCAAGCTCCTGATTGAGAAAAATCCGAATCGCCTGAAAAGCGCGCGTCGCCGGATGCCGCATATTTTCCCGCTGACGCTGGCGCGAGCGTACGACCGCGGAGATAATTTCGGCAAGTTGTAGTGTGGTAACAATAGGTTGCCGCGCTCTTGCCATAATAATCGCTCTTGCAATCTGCCTAGCATGCCGTTCTTCGCCATAGTCTCTAATCACCTTTTCCAATTGATCTTCTGTAACTGTAGCAAGCCATTCCGCTGCAGTTTGCCCACTATTTGTATCCATGCGCATATCAAGCGGTCCTTCACAACGGAAACTAAATCCGCGTGATATTTCTTCCAACTGTGGTGAGGACACCCCTAAATCCAATAGCACACCGTCAATCTTTTCAATGCCCATTTCTTGTAACATCAACTGCATTTTTGCAAAACTTCCATGCATAATGCAGAATCGTTTATCTTTAATTGCTTCGCCTGACAAAAATGCAGCGGGATCCTTGTCAAACGCGATTAATTTGCCGCTTTTACCAAGTTTTGACAGGATCAGGCGGCTATGTCCTCCACGCCCAAACGTACCATCCACATAAATGCCATCAGGTTTTATCGCTAATGCATCAACCGCTTCGTGTAGTAACACCGTAATGTGCGAATGCACTTTTCTAACACTTCATCACAATGAAAAACCTTCTAGTTCAATTGGCATATCGTCCTCTTTGAAGGACAGCGCATTTTCGATCTGTATATTCCATTGTTCTTCATCCCATAATTCAAATTTCGCACCCTGACCGACCAAGACCACGTCTTTGGACAAGCCTGCAAATTGACGCAGGGGTGGAGATACGAGGATGCGTCCCGTTGTATCCATTTCAACATCACTGGCATTACCCACCAGCAATCTCTGCAAACTACGTATTTTTGGGTTAAAGCTGGAAAGATTATTGAGTTTTTGTTCTATCGGTTCCCAGGCTGGCTGAGGATAAATTAACAAACACTTTGATGGATCAACTGTAACAATTAAGCGCCCTTCGCAAAAAGACATCAATCCGCCGCGGTATCTTGC